>JBKHVY010000081.1:0-10155 GCA_046569805.1 Bacteriovoracia bacterium
TTTAAGTTGCTGCTCGACTTCCTGAAGACGGAGAACGTCTTCGAGACGATCCAGGCCTTCGCCACCTACAACACGCTCCAAGAGAGCACCAGCGGTGAATCCTACACTGGCTACGGCTTGACCGCCGACTACGGTCTTCACAAGCGCACGCGCACGAGCTTCTTCTACGGCGCGAAGTTCAGCTACAACATCTCCTACGTCGCCCTTGATCGTGACCGGGAGTTCTCGCTTGGCTGGTACACCTTCGCTCTCGAAACAGGATTTATCTTCTAATGATTCCACGCTACGACCAACCCGACATGGCCCAGATCTGGAGTGAAGACGCGAAGTTTCACTCCTTCCTCGCTGTTGAGGTGGCGCTTCTCGAGGCCCTCGAAGCCGCAGGCATGGCCCCATCGGGCGTAGCAACGGCGGTCCGACGGACGAAGATTAGGCCTGATCGAATCCGTGAAATCGAAGCCACCACTCACCACGACGTCATCGCCTTCTGCTCCAGCATTACCGAGCAGCTCTCACCCGCTGAGGCCAAGTGGTTCCACTACGGGTGTACCTCGTCGGATATCATCGACACCGCGCTCTCCTTGCAGCTCAAGCAGGCGATCGCGCTGATCCTGCCGGAGCTCAGGAAGACTAAGCAGCTTCTGCGCGAAAAAGCGGAGCAGTACAAACACCTCCTGACCATCGGCCGCTCCCACGGTATGTACGCCGAGCCCATGAGCTTCGGTCAGAAGTTCCTCACGACCTACGCCGAGTTCTCTCGCCGCCTGCAGGAACTTGAAGCCTTCGCCCAGCTCGAGCTCACCGGAAAGATGTCCGGTGCCGTTGGGAATTACACGGTTCTTTCTCCGAAGCTTGAAGCGGAGGTCATCGCGCGCTTAGCTCTTAAGGTCGAACCCGTCTCAACACAAATCATTCCGCGCGATCGCTTGGCCAAACTCGCCTCTATCGCCGCACTCTTTGCCTCGGCGCTCGAGCGCTTTGAGATTGAGATTCGTCACCTCCATCGCTCGGACGTGGGTGAAGTCTACGAAGGTTTTCAGAAGGGCCAGAAGGGCTCTTCGACCATGCCCCACAAGAAGAACCCCATCGCTGCGGAAAACCTCTCGGGCATCGCGCGCCTTTTACGCAGCTACCTCACGGTGGCGCACGAGAACGTGCTGCTGTGGCACGAGCGGGACATCTCGCACTCAAGTGCTGAGCGCCTTTATCTTCCGGACCTGTGTGGCCTGTGGCTCTATGCTTTGCGCCGCCTCAACCGACAGCTCTCTCTCCTCGAGGTGCAGGAAGACGTCGTCCGAGCGCGTGCTGAGGGTGCCTACCAGGCCCTCTCGAGCTTCTACCTCCATGCGCTCTTGCCTCAGTGGCCAGGCCACCGCGAGGAGCTCTATGCGCATGTACAGAAAGCCTCCTTCGAGGCGACGAGTGCCAAGGACTTTGCTCAACGACTGAGCACAGCGACGGGACTCACTCTCCCAAGTGTCGCGGCCCTGGATGCTGTTTTCCTCAAGGCCGTCGATGAGACCTTCGAGCGCGTTTATCAGGCGTATCCTTAGAGACTACTTGATCTCGTAGATGACGTACTGCTGACCCTGGAAGAGCGACGCTTCTTTTTTGATGTAGTCCTTCGCGGCTTGCGCCGTATCGAAGAGACCGAGGCTCACGCGGTACCACGTGCCCTTGTCCTTGATCACAACTTCGTTGATGATCACGGTATCATACGAGCGCACCTTAAAGCCTTCGGCGAACTGCTGAGCATCGGCCATGGTGTCGTAGCTTCCGAGTTGGATCGTGAACTTGCCTGCATTGGGATTGGCCGTCGTGACCTCCGTTGCTGGAGCCGCGGTGGTTGCCGGAGCCGAACTCAAGGTGTCATCAGCGAACTGCGAAAGACTCTCGTTGAGCTTGCGGTTCGATTCTTCTTTCAGCGCCTTAAGCTTCTCTTCTTCCGTCAGCTCCGGCTGACTCAGGGTCGCCTCGACGTCAGCTTCAAGTGTGGACTTCATTTCCACCGTCTTCACGTCCTCCGTCGTCACCTGTGACTTCTCGAGCGCGAGCTTCTTCCCGAGGTTCACGCCCAGGGTGAAGCACGTGACACTCATGATCACGACGAAGACGAAGATCAGAAAGATCTCTTTTTTCTCGAACACAAAAACTTTGGCGTTATCTTCCATAGACTTATTCTAATACCCGCTGGGATTCCGAGCAATGCTTGTTTCATAGTTGAATTTCACGCTCAAGAATCCCCTTGCCCCCACGACGAACCCTCCTGGCCTGTGATGAAACTGCGGCTCACCCCCTACCAGGAGTTCTCTATGAAAGTTTCCACCCTTCTTAAAAACAACCAAAAGGGCCAGGCCCTGATGGAATACGTCATCGTCTCCGGCCTCGTCGGCATCATGTGCCTGGTCGCCGTCAAGCAGTTCGGCGAAGTCATCAACAAGCGCGTGAAGAACATGAAAGAGCAAATCACCGAAAACATCGAACTTTCTAAGTAATGACGACCCTGACCGCGACCCTCACAACCGGCGCAATGCTCGTGGTGAGCCTCCTCTTCTTCGCCCTCTCTCAGCGATCGCTGTGCCAGTCGCAGCACTGGCGCACGAGCGTCGTTGCCGTCGGCGAAGGCCTTAAGAGCAAAGGCACAAACTCGCGGGCCTTGCCCGGTTGTCGGGGCGGTCAGGTGCATTGGAGCTTCACGGGATCACTTTATGCTCAATAACCAACGCGGGGCCCTCGAAGCTCCGGCCATTGTGCTTCTTTTCTTACTAGGCCTGTTGCTGGCAGTGCAGATCGGTGTCTGGCACTGGCGGCTTATGCAGACCCGCGAACACCACAGACAAGTGCTGTGCCTCAAGCGCTCGATTCAGATCACGAACCGACTGGTGCGTAACATCGGCTCCATTAACGTCATGATCGCCACCGGTAAAGTCGGTCAAGGGATTGGCCTCCTTTTTCCTGGTGCCGGCTGGGTCCTTGCGCTCAAGTGGGAAAAGGTAAAAAAGCTTCTAATGACGCTCCAAGAAGGGAGCTTCCTGTGGGCACAGGCGCAGTGGCTCTCCCAACGGAAGTCTGGCTGCAAACTTCCTCTCAAGTGGCAGCTCTCCCCGTTCGAGTATCGGGGGCGGCTCTCGCGTGAACTTGATCTCGTGGTCTTAAGAGAAACCGAGGAAACCTACAACTGGCGCACGCCCTACATGCGCTTCTCGGTTCAGTGGACGCTCCCCCACAACCGGGCCCTGGCGCCGAAGTGGAGCATCGAATGAACCCTGCTCTACTGTTTAGCCTCTGGTCAGTCGCGGCCTCGGCCCTCCTAAGCGGCTTTTGGCTCAGCCATCGCCACTACAACGATCTCATGATCAAAGACATCCGCGCATTTGAGGCGGCCTGGAAAAAAATGGAGAAATCCCGTGATCAAATTACCTTCTAACCGAAAGACACTGGCGCTGAAACTCTTTGCCCTCGCTGTCGTCATCAACAGCTTCCTTCTACTCCTCGTATGGCCCGCGAGCGCGGAGGGCGAGCGGACTCCCACTCTGCCCCCGGAGCACGTCGAGGTCCAGATCAAGGGCCAGCTGAACCTCAGCTTCCGCGAGAACGCAGCGGTCATGCTCCTGCGCTCGACGGGGACACCACTGGGCCCGGCCCTCCTGCGGTCGATGAGCGAGGCCGGCGTCACGATCCTCATCCCCGAAAAGATCTACCAGCAACACTTCCGCGCCCTCATCCACGAAGAATGGGCGCTCATTCCCGTTATCCAAGGCCTAAGTGTGCAGTCATCAAAAACAAAGGCGAGCTATGAAATTGCTTATTAGTTTATTGTGTCTCTTTCCCCTGACCGTCGACGCAAGAGTGATCGTGGTGTCTTACCCCTTCGGCAGCGACCAGGGGCTGCGCTACGCGCATCACATCACGCGCACGCTCAGCGTTGTGCACCACGTTCCGAGTGAGTTCATTTTGTTAGAGGGAAGCACCAGTCCGTGCACGCAGAAACGCATTGGTATCTCGTGGCACCTGTGCGTAAACGATAACGGAGACCTGAAACAGGTCTCCGTCGATAAGTCGTTCATTCAAGAAACGCTAAGGATTTTCTTATGAGAAGCAGAAACTACTTAGTAGCGGCTTTCTTCGCAGCTTTTGGAGCAGCTGTTTCGTGGATAGCAAACTTAGGAGTTGTTCCCTTGTTGCGATCAGCAGCTTTGCGTTTTGCGCCCATGGCGCGGTGTTTTGCTTTACGGCGTGCTTCAGTTACGGCGGTACGTGATGCCATGGAATGCTCCTGGATTCTGAAATTAAGTCCATTGGTTATAGTGCTGACGATGGGGCTTGTCAAAGAATCATGCGCCGCAACAAGCGAAGATTTAATCCTCGCGCGGGGTGAACAGCGAGAAATTCCAGTGAATCAGCTCAAAAACTACTCGATCGGCAACAAAGACGTCGTCACCACTCGCCTGCACGGCGGAAAGCTCCTCATCAAAGGGCGCCAGGTTGGTTTCTCTGACCTGGTCGTTTGGGACAAAGCCGGCCGCCGTCAGCTGCAGGTTTACGTCCTCTCAAAGACCGCTTTTTTAAAAACGATCCAGCTCTCCGAGATGCTCAAAGATCTGGGCCTCACCTTGAGCCTCAAAGGGCCCCTGATGGTTGCCGCAGGCGAAGTTACGACCATCGAAACCTGGCGCTACCTCCAACACCTGCGCAAACTCCACCGTGAGCGCGTAGTATTCCACGTCTCGATCGCACCGGAGCTCAAGCGCCATATTGCGGCCGACATTTATCGTGAGCTCTTTGCTGTTGGCATCAAGCGCATCGCCTGCGAGGCACATTTCCTGGATCTTGAGTGTCTACATGAGTCCGGCACCCGTGCTCAGGCCCTCATGGGTGCGCTCACCGAGCGCTGGGGAGTAAAGTTCGTGAGTCGTGAGTCGCGCTGGGCACGAGGTAACCTACGGCTGAAGCTCAAGCTCATCCAAGTCGAGAGCATGAACGGACGTGAAATCAGCTTCGGGCTCTCTGCGTTTCGAGCGAAACCTCTTGATCTCTTCGATCATGGCCTTCGGAAAATCATCGAGCAGAACGAAATCGCACTGGCAGAGAATCACCTGGAACTCTCGACTCTCGCCGAACCTGAGGCCCTGGTGCGGATCGGAATGCCTCACCTCATTGAAGTGGGCGCACAGATCCCTTTTCAGAACATCCGTCCCGAGCAAGGGACAGTCTTGGCCCCCATCGACTGGCGCTTCGCGGGCCTCAAGATCCAGTCGCTCGTCACCGAGCGCGACGGGGAGCTCGTTGTCGACTACGAAACGGAGTTCACGAGGCCTCAGGAAAGTGGCATCAGTGGCTCGAAGGAAAAATCCTCTGTAGTGGTCACCCCCGGGCAAGTCTATCGTCTCTTCCAGATCGGCTACAAGAGTCAGACCGAGGACTTCCAGCACCTCCCGGGCCTTAAAGAGGTGCCGATCCTGCGGACGTTGTTTGGGTCGCGAGGGAGTCAAAGCACCTACAAGCGCATCGAAGGCTACTTACTCGTCGAGGAGGAATGATGCTCGCCCTATTCAAAGACCAACCACAGGAAACCTCAATCATCGACGAGCGCCAATGGCTGCGCGAGAAGTGGCGCCGCGCGCTCGACAAGGGCGTGATCCTCAGCGCCACGGACCTCGAAGCCGATTGGCAACGGGCCTATCCGGAACAGACGCCCACTCACATCAATTCTTGGATCGATGGGATGGGCCTTGAGTGGATCTTCCAAAACGTGGACACCGGTGTACGAGAAATCTTCTGCCACCACACCCAACTCATCGAAGCCGTCGGAAAAACGCGCGCAAAGATTTCTTGCCCCCTGGCCACTCAAGACTGGGACCTCTGGGTCGAGACGCTCGCGTGTCGCCTGCGACTCGATTTTAACTTCACTCACCCTTGTGGGTCGGCGCACCTCAAGCACCAGGGCACCGAGTGGCGCGCCACGCTTCTCCACAGTTCCATCGGCAGCGAAGGCCCGTCAAAGGTGTTCCTGCGTCAGCTCGCCGTGACCGCACACACCCTCGAGGCCTACCAGCTCAACGCAGAAGGCACTGCACTTCTCACGAACCTTATGGGCGAGCGCGAGAACATCCTCGTCGCCGGTGCCACCGGGTCCGGAAAAACGTCTCTCTTAAGTTCACTCTTAAGCCACGTCGACCAGACTGACCACGTGGTACTCCTGGAAGATACGCAGGAGATCGCAGCTCCTCTGCCGCGGCTCACGCGCATGCTCTCCTCGAAGCTTCCCGGGCGTTCGCTGAGCGACTACCTGGCGCACGCTCTGAGACTTTCTCCGGATCGCATCGTCGTCGGAGAAATGCGCTCGCACGAGGTCGTTCCGTATCTCCTCGCCATGAACACGGGCCACAAGGGACTCGTGTCCACGCTCCACGCTTCGAGCGCCATGGACGCCCTCCTGCGCGTTGCCCAGCTCTTCGTGCTCGCCAGCGGCCAGAAGGACATGAGCTACCAAGAAGTCCTGCGGCTCGTTAGCAGAAACGTCGGTATCGTGGTCTTCGTCGAGAAGCGCTGTATCCGGCAGATCATCCGCGTCTTCGGCTGCGACGGGGACCAGCCGCTGTTTGATGTGATCTGGGAGGCCCCATGAATCCCCATGATTTAGTCTCAAAATGGTTCAGGGAGCTTAATCTCGCCGTGGAAGCAGCGATCAAAGAAGCCAACTTCTACAAGTACCATCATCTCAACAGGTTAAAGCGGTTAATGCACGAGCTGAGGGATCAACTATGACTAAAAATCTTTCACCTTTAGACCGACAAGAGACTCAAAGCCAGGAGTCCTCCATGAAGACCGAAGATGCCATCATGCAAATCTACAAGGCCTGCAAAGAAGTCTCTCCGGAGTTGAATGCGAAAGAGCACGTCAGTGATCTCATCTTCAACATCCTGGCGGATCTCGAACTAGATCAGAAGAAAATTACTCCGAAGAAGATCGAGCAGAAGATCTACGAACATGCGCTGTTTGCTCAAAGATGTGTGCGAAAGAAACGCAGAGCCGCGTAAGACCGGCGACGGAAAAAATCCGCCGCCGATGATATGAACGAATTTGACTTAAACGCGAGTGAGCTTCTTGTAGGTCACGCGACTCGGCACGTCAGCCTTGGCGCCTTTGCGGCGGCGAAGGTCTTCGTGGTAGTCGGAGAAGTTTCCGTCGAACCACACCACTTCCGAGTCTCCCTCGAAAGCGAGGATGTGAGTACAGATACGGTCTAGGAAGTACCGGTCGTGGGAGATCACGACAGCACATCCGGGGAACTCGATCAGTGCCCGCTCGAGCGCTTGGAGCGTGTTCACGTCAAGGTCGTTGGTCGGTTCGTCCAAGAGAAGAACGTTACCTTCTTCCTTAAGAACCTTCGCCAAGTGCACGCGGTTCTTCTCACCACCCGAGAGTTCACGGATGCGCTTCGACTGATCGTCGCCGGTGAAGTTGAACTTCCCGACGTAAGCGCGAGCGTTCACTTCTTTACCGCCGATCTTGATCAGATCGAGGCCATCAGCGACTTCCTGAAGAATGGTCTTGTCACCATCCATCACTCGGCTCTGGTCGACGTAGGAGATCTTGACCGAGTCGCCGACCTTGAAGGTGCCGGCGTCCGGCTGGAGCTGGCCCGTGATCATTTTAAAGAGCGTCGTCTTACCGGCACCGTTGGGGCCGATGATACCGACGATACCGCCGGGAGGAAGCTTGAACGTGAGGTTCTCGTAGAGCACCTTTTCACCGAACGACTTGGCGATGCCGTTGGCCTCGATGACCAGGTCTCCCAGGCGCGGGCCCGGTGGGATGAAGAGGTCGTTTGTTTCGTTGCGCTTCTCGGTCTTGGCGTCCGCGAGCATCTTTTCGTAGTTTGCGATACGGGCCTTGCTCTTCGCGTGACGGGCCTTGGGGCTTGAGCGAATCCACTCGAGTTCCTCGGCCATCGCCTTCTGGCGCTTCGATTCAGTTTTTTCTTCTTTCGCGAGGCGCGCGCCTTTCTGCTCGAGCCACGACGAGTAGTTGCCCTGGTACGGGATTCCTGTGCCGCGATCGAGTTCGAGGATCCAGCCCGCGACGTTGTCGAGGAAGTAGCGGTCGTGGGTCACAGCGATGATCGTACCCTTGTAAGACTGCAAATGGCGCTCGAGCCAGTAAACGGATTCCGCGTCCAAGTGGTTGGTCGGCTCGTCCAAGAGGAGAACGTCGGGCTCTTGCAAGAGCAGGCGGCACAGGGCCACGCGACGCTTTTCACCACCGGAGAGGACTCCGCACTTCTGATCCGAGGGCGGGCAGCGCAGGGCCTCCATCGCGAGCTCAAGCCGCGAGTCGAGGTCCCAGGCGTTCGAGGCGTCCATCTTATCTTGCAGGAGCGACTGCTCTTCGAGGAGCTTGTTCATCTCATCATCGGACATCGGCTCGCCGAGCTTGTTGTTCACTTCTTCGTAGCGCGCGACGATGTTGACGATTTCTTGCAGGCCCTCTTGCACGACTTCGCGAACTGTTTTTTCGGGATCGAGTTGTGGATCTTGGTCGAGCATGCCGTAGCTGATGCCCTTCGAGCGGTTGAGCTCGCCCGTGAAGTCGAGGTCCGTGCCAGCGATGATCTTCAGGAGCGAGGATTTACCGGCACCGTTAAGGCCCAAGACACCGATCTTCGCGCCGTAGAAGAACGAGAGCGAGATGTCGCGCAGGACCTGCTTCTTATTGGGGTAGACCTTCCCCATCTTATACATGGAAAAAATAATTTCTTTATCTGACATAATGGCATCCTTTGAATGAGTGCCATTTAAGCAGAACTTCTCGAATAAGACTAGCTGGTCTGAAGCACTTCAAACATCAGCGCCGCAAGAAAAATAAAGTAAGGCCCGGCGTAAAAACATAATAAAAAGATCAACTTAAGTCCTTCGGCCGTTTTCGCCAGCTGGTTCATCCCCTCCTCCCGCAGAAACCACACTTCCTGAAGCAAGATCTGGGCTTCGCGGCCGAGGGCCCCACCTTGCTTCTGGTACAAGCGCGCAAGCTCCTCCACCCGCTCGCGCAAGGGCACGAGGACTGCGTTCTTTGTCTTCGCGAGACTCTCCAAACGAGCCTCGCTGATAACTTTACTCGTGGGAAGGTTCGCCGCACTGAGTGTTCTGAGCACGTAGAGACTCTCGAGGAGTTCCGAGAATCCCGCCAGCCGTTGCTTCTGACTGAAGGCCAACACCGGCGCGAAAGCGAAGCTTCCGCCCAACTGAAGGAGCAGCATCACGAGGTAGATCGCTGGAGAAATGTTCCCGGCGACGTCTTTTGTCATGTGCACCAGCACCCAGGTGATGACGGTGAACAAGACGAACTGCAGATAGGCGCTGATCCGGATACTTCGTGTGCGCTCGTCGAAAGCCTTTTCCCGCGCCACACCATCGCGCCACTCCCAAATCAATTCGCGAGGAAAACTCCCGAAGGTGCGGGCCTGGCGCAGGCCCTCTTCAGCGAGGCGACCAAAAAATTTGTAGCTCGGCACGGCTGCAAGCTGCGAGAGCGCCCCACCGGAAGTGCCTAGGAGCTGCCAGCTCTGAAGCCAGCGATTAAAGATTTCTGCTTGAGTGAGTTTGCGGCGAGGGGCCCGAACAAGGGGCTCGCCAAACCACACCCCTGAAATGCACCAACACACGAAAGCTAACAGGCCGAAATAAGTGAGATAGAGCATCTGACGAACTCCTGGATCGATTGACTTTACGCACAAAGTTAACTAGAACATGCCATGCTTCAACATGGCACAACTCCTGCGATCACCGCACCCTCCGACCCTGTGTTGGCCCGCTTTGTTGCAAGCTTGAAACGCACGCGCTCACTGAAGACGCTCGAGTTGCACCAGAAGCGCTTGCAGTTCCTGGCGCAAAACCTGGATCCCTTCGCCGGTGACATCACTCCCGAGTGCCAGCAGATCATCGATCTCTATG
Organism: Bacteriovoracia bacterium; assembly: GCA_046569805.1. Lineage (GTDB taxonomy): Bacteria > Bdellovibrionota > Bacteriovoracia > Bacteriovoracales > Bacteriovoracaceae > UBA6144. Next base: position 9,954 of record JBKHVY010000081.1, read on the forward strand.
GCCTCGAGGAGTCACTTCAGAATCCGTTTGGTTTCACGAATGTTTTGCTTCAGATGCTGGATCTGCTTGAAGAAAGGACGAGGCCCCTCTCGACGTAACTCATGGCGCCTCGCTGTCCGCTCCACCCCATCTCCGTGAAACTCATGCGCCCAGCGCACCCATGGGTAACGCTCGATGCCTTCTCTCGGCGCTTTCCGAGAGA
>JBKHVY010000082.1:0-10137 GCA_046569805.1 Bacteriovoracia bacterium
CTGATTAGCGACCAAGTCCTCATGTTTGGGGCGGCAGTGGTGCTGATCCTCCTCGCCGTGAGCCTCTACTACCGCAAGCGCATTCTCCAGAATCTCATCCAGAGCTCGGTGTCCATCATCCTGCCTGAAGCCCACGCCCAGAGCGAAGAGACTGAGCTCAAAAAAAAAATCTTTTCGCACCGATCCCCGTAACAGACATCTATTCGTTCCAGCTTCGTTCGGCGATCGACGGGAGTGCCGTCGAGGGCGTGTTCCGAAAGCTGCGGCTCGACTGTAAGCAGTTCTCTGATCCGGCGCTCCAGGTGGCCGTCCTTCTGCATAACCCGCAGTCGGCCAATGAGGTGTTTTTGCTCTCACTGCGTGACTGTGTTGTGACTCTACCCGAGACGCATCCTCTCCGGGAGTGGCTGTCGCAGCGGAAAAACCTCCAGACCACGACAAGCGTGGCAAGCGACCTCGTGGAACGGCTTGAGGGACCATTGAAAAAAATCTGGTCAAGCTCCCACGCTCTGACTCCTCTTGAGCGACAGGCATTGATTCAATTTCTCGATAAGCTCGATGAGCAGCCACCCTACCTCGACTACACCCTACTCAGGGGCGTCGGTTACTTGAAACTCGGGAACTGGGTCCGCACGGAAAAAATCCTCGCGGACTGGCTTGAGCGTGAGCCGCTCGAGCGCATCGTTCTTACTCCTTGGCGCAATGATCCTCTCGGAAAGTTGACCCAGGGGATCGTCGAGGATCTCTTTCAGTCCCTGGCCCGAGGCCTCGAGGGCCGTCTCATCGTCGATGCGTTCTTCCAGGGCATCATCGAGTTTACGAATGATGAAGAGCTCACCTCGGCGGCCCTCTCGGCACAGGAGCTCGAGTTGCCGGAGATCCTCCAAAAGCTCTCTTTGCGGTATCACCGGAATCTTCTTCCGGGATTCGCGGCCTGGTTGTTTAACAAGGAGACAGGCGTACTGAGGCATCAGCGGTTCATGGACGCGCACTTCTCTCGGTCTGACTTCTCTAGCACTCTGTGGGCTTTTCTGGGAGGGATCCCTCAATCTTCAGTTCATCGCGAGACACTTGTGCGTCAGCTGCCGGCATTGCGGAGTCAGAACCCCGCACTCTTTTATTCGCTTCTAGACTGGGAGGAGCTACGCCTGACGCTGACACGCTTAGCTCCGGATGCGGCCAAGAATACGTTAAAAGAGAGACGGCTTTTTTTCCTTCGTCGTATCCGAGAGAACCCTCGCGATACTTGGGCGCTCTTCGAGCTCATTCGTTTGGGCCAGATCGATGACGAGCTCATCACTCTTCTCTCGAGGCAGTGAGGTTTATGGACGACTACCTTCAGCCGGACTTCTTCCGCTTCGGTTGGGATCAATTCTTTCTGATTGATACCGTGGTGGAGCTCGTTGCTGGTGCGGCACCCGAAACTCTGATCGAGCTCGGAGCGGGGTCAGGTGTCATCGCCTGTGAACTAAGTCGTAAGCTCCCGCTGAAGACGGTCCACTTCGTGGAGTTCCAGCAAACAGAGTGGGAGCCGTTTCTATCGGCGAATGTCGCTCGTTTTTGTACGACGGCGGCCCCAGTCTTTCACTGGACCTCTGTCTCACAGTTCAACCTAGAGGGAGAGGTAAAAGTTCCTTTGGTTGTCGCCAATCCTCCCTACTTTTTACCAGAGACAGGCCGCAAGGCCCTCGACCCTCGTCGCAATATTGCTCGTCGCTTCGTGGTTGATCCTTGGCAGGCCTGGGTCGATGCGATGGTGCGAAGCCTTGCTCCTGGCGGCGAAGCGTACTGGCTTCATCGAGATCCTGGCCCCATGGGAAGGCCCGTCTTCCCGGAAGATTTTAGCTGGCATCACGTCAAGCGCTCTGGCCGGATGCGCATCATCTGTTTACGAAGGTCGGCCCGAGGGTAGTCACGTACGCGCGCAGCTCTGAATGTAGAGCGATATCCAGCGTTCTTTGTCTTCTGGGTCAGTGACATCCTTAAAGAGCTGTTCTGCCTCGGCCCGTGCTCGCCGGTATTCTGGGGAAAAGGGATGGAGCTTCGGGGGGGGCGGCTTAACGTGTGCTCGTGCCTTCTCGATGAAGAAAGCTTCGTTGGATTCGAAGGCGATTTGCTGAAGCATGGGCGCTGCTTCCGGAAACCGTTCGGCGATTTTTTTAAGCAGAATTTTTTCGCTGTATTTCATGTTCGCCGCGATCGCCGGGTGCCGTGTGAGAATAAACAGCGTTCGGTTTTTGAGGCGCAAGGGGAGAGATTGGTCGGCGAACATATCACCGACGATGCTGCGCCAGGCTTCGATGAGGGCAAAGAAATCAAAGCCTTCGACAAATCTTTGCCAATCTTCAGTGCTAGAATGCCCTTCGCCGCGCACCGCAGGAACGTAGGAGCTGAATTTAAGTTTCTTCCACATTGCTTCTCCTTATACCTCCGGCGTGATATAAAAGGCCATGCGACAGACGACATACTTACTTCTCATTTTCGCACTTATGTCTGCGGTTTCATGTAGCGGATACCGTTACACCCAAACGGCGAATCCGCTGCAGCAGTACGGTGTCGATTCACTGTCGGTCCCGATGTTCTATAACTTCTCGAACTTGCCGGAAGTCTCGGCAAGCTTCACCCGTGAAACCTATAAGCTCCTCAGTAGCTTCAGTGGGCTCAAGCTTCGCTCTGGTTTCTCCAAGAGCTCTGATGCCGTCTTGATCGGCATTATCCGTTCCCGTGACAAAGTCGCCGACACGCTTACTCCGAATAACTTACGTATTGCCCGCGGTGTCGCGCCGACGAAAGTCGGTGCTCAGCGACCAGACTTTTATGTGCCTGGTGCCACGCTGGTGAACCTGACTCTGCAGATCATCGTTATAAAGAACCCGAGCGAAGAAGAGATATCGCTCTTGCAAAGTGATCTCGGGCAGCGCATCCCGGCGCAGGGGAAGATTCTTTTCAACCAAACTTTTCCCATCTCGAACCTCTATAACCGCGAGTACCTCGACCAGGAAGCGGTGAGCGTCGTCGGGACTCAGAACGCCGGTGCTCTCCGCCGCTCGAAGGACAATCTCGCGCTTCAGGCAGCCGAACAAATCCGCGACATGATCCTTTATGCATTCTAAGTGGCAGATCTGGGATTTCTTTCACTCCTATCCGAAGGGCAGCTGGGCGTCCCTCAGTGGTCGAGTCGTTTTACAATCCTTCGATCCGCTCTCGCTCCGTATAATGAAGGACCACATCCTCGCAAGCGTTGACCCCAGGCCCCGGCAGTTGGTGGGAGCTGACTGCGCCTTGTCGTGGGTGGAGGACGAATTCCTAGCACTAGGACTCTTCGGCAATTCGGAGTCTTGGATCATTAACACTCCCGACGAAGCTCCGCTGGCGGCGCGCGAAGCTTTGCTGCGCGACGACCTCATCCTGGATGGGCGCTGTCTCGCGTTTGCCTTCCACTCCGACACGGCATTCCTCAAGAAGTTAGTGAAGGTAAAAGAGCTCACGCACATCCAGATCGAGGCGCCACGCTTTTGGGAAATCCACAAACTCGTCGATTTCTTATGTACCTACTTTCGACTCTCTCTCGGTCATGACAGTAAGACCTACCTCCAGGAAGCGATCGAAAACGATTTCATGCCGCTCTTTGATGCGTGCCGTTTGATCAAGCTCAATCATCCAGATAAGGCCCAGATCACACTGCGCGAAGTGCAGGAGCTGATCGAAGTCGATCGCCTTGATCAGTTCGCTCTGGCCCGCGACATGGGAAAGAAGGCCTGGGTCCCGTTCTTTAACCGACTGCTTTCCATCGAAGAAGACTTCGACCGCTACCGCGGGATCTTCTCCTTCCTCCAGGGGCACCTCCTGAAGCTCGCGGATCCGAGCTACCTCGACGGCAAGGGCCGGTTGTCGAAGTACGATCAGGAGATCCAAACGCTCGGCCGCGGATGGCAGGCGCGTGAGGTGCGAGACCTGCTCCAGCAGTTACAGGCCTGGGAGATCGCAAGTAAATCGAAGGATGCGTTTCTTCTCACGGACCTGCGCCAAGCTCAGCTCTTGAGCCACCAGAACGCGTGGCAGCCGAAGGGACTCGTCTTATGAACAATTCGCTGAAAGACCTCTGGCTCGTCGCCCTTGCACTCCTGCAGATTGTCCTACTTGTCCTCGTGTTCTCAGGAGAGCTCTCTTTGGGGCAAAACGTCGTCGTCGCGGTGGCGTCGGTGTTACTCATCGGAACGAACTTCCAGTGCGTCTCCCACAACTTTCTGCATCTGCCGTTCTTTCGCTCCAAGCTGTTGAACGACGGGTTCTCGATTATGAACTCGATCTGCCTCGGACTTCCGCAATCGCTCTACCGCGAACATCATCTCAATCATCACAGGTACAACAACGATCCGGAGAAAGACGAGTCGTCGCTTTATAAGTTCGGAACAGAGGGCAAAGAAGAGGGCGTGCTCCGCTATAGCTTCCTGGGCGTCTTTCGTACGTCCCTCGGCGTACTCTTCTCGCGAGCGCTGAAGCAGAACCGTCGCTTGGTGCTCCTTGAGCTCGCCGCCCTTCTCATTGTGTTTTCTCTCATGCTCCAGCTTAATCCGCTTTTGTTCCTCGGCTGGTACCTCCCGGTGTGGTACCTGGGCCAAGTCTTTGCGCTGCTCGAGAACTACGGCGAGCACCACGGTGCCGCCCTTAATGATCGCAAGCGCGACAGCGTGAGTTGCTACAACCCGGTCTACAATTTTTTGTGGTTTAACAACGGCTACCACCAGGAGCACCACTACCGGCCACTGGTGCACTGGACCCAAGTCCCGACGGTGACGGCGGAGCTCCCCGAGGACCGCAAGGTCGTTCCGTACTGTCACCTGGCGAACCTCTTAAACTAACTGTCGAAGTTTTAGACAGCACCCAAGACCTTAACCCGTCGAAATCCTTCCCACCTTCCTGGCCCAAAAATTGCAAAAATCCTCCCTATAGAGTTGTTTTACGACCGGGAGTCCGCCTATGCGTAGTCTTATGTTTTTTCTCCTTCTCGCGCTGACGAGTGCCGCCGTGGCCCAGGATCAGATGATGTTGCGGGTGAACCATTCAGGCGTGACGGAACTCATGCGCATGGCCCTCGAGTATAACCAGGCGGGGAGCGGGAAGGCCGGATTCAAGATTCCTCGTGGCATTTACAGCTTTAAGGTCGCTCGCCAGGACCTCGCCGCGAACCCCATTATTCAGATCCTAAACCAAGTCTCGGACGTGAACTTCAACCGAGACTTCCCGTTCTACGTGACGAACTCTGACATCGGCATCGTCGGTACCATCGTCGAGCCGTCGCTCAAGACGAAGGTTTCGAACTACACGGCGACCGGCTTCGACCTCCAGGTGAGCTTCGACGTCGACGCCATCAAGCTCAGCGTCGCCGACCTCAGCATCTGTGAAACGAAGCAGGGCTCGGCCTGCGGCAAGGGGCTGCGCGCGAGCTTCAAGAATACGACCGTCGCGCTCCGCAAGGGGAGTAAGATCTCTGTGGTGGCGAAGTTCCGCGTGAACCTCGCGTCGGACAAGGCCCGAGTTGCGTTGGTGAGCGTGAGTAGTAACCTCACCAAGGGACCGCGCCTCGACATTAACATCGGCCAGGTCGTCGTGCCGCCGATCTCCATCATCATCAACGATCAGGAAGCGCAGCTCGACACCTCCGGCATCCGCGCCGAGATTCTTCAGCGCCGCGAGTTCCTGGCGCAGAAGCTCCTTGCCTTTGCTTCCGAGTTTATCGCCGAAGACCTGGCCGAGATGATCAACAAGACACTCGCGTCCCAGTGCTTTCCGACCTCTCTCCGGGTTTTGGAGATCGGTCAAGAAGACCGGCCCGCGACAAACGGCGGCTTCACGAACATGCCCGTCGCCCTTGGTCGCAAGCTCGAAGCACACAAGAATCAGCCGAACATGATGGAGCTGCTACAGATCGACCTCGCAAAAATCATAAAGTCCGCGACCTTTGACGTAAAGCTTAAGTCCATTCGTTCTCCGCTTGATCGGGACCTTGAGCTACGTCTCAACGGGGCGCTTCGCATGAATCGCAGGGCCTGGCAGATTCGTTCAACCGTTGGAAACTCAACTCGCGCCTTACCCGTGCTCAACATCGATAACATGATCGATCGCCGCAACCATATGGCGGTTGTTGTGTCTGAGCCGATGGTGAACGGAGCGCTTGATCTTCTCTCTTCTGTTGGGGTCTTCCAGAAACTCGTTGGATCTCGTGAGGGAATGGATGGAGTGCACATTCAATCCGTGAAGGCGCACTTTAAGACCGGTGCGACCCCGGCCCAGGACCGCTACTACGTCATCGCGAACATCCGCGTGAACCTGCGGGACGTCGCCGCCGACGGCGTCTGGGCGTGGATCAAGCGCTTCATCGCCGTGTGGCTCGAGCGCAACAACAACGACGCCCAGCTCTACTTCCCGATCCAGCTCGAGGCGATCCCGCGCCTCGTCACCGACGCGCAGGGGAAGGCGCACCTGATGCTCAAGGTGAACTCGCCTTTCGCCTCGTCGACCGCGCTCCGGAACGACTTCGGCTACACGAACACCATCACCGCCGCGACGGCGACGGTCCGGACGACGGTCCTCGATCTCCTGCGCGAGGGCCTCGGAGAGTTCGTGAACAAAGAGTTCGAGCTTCCGCTCGATGCGTTCCTCAGCCAGAAGGGCCTCGAGATCGCGCCGAAGTCCATTCGTCTCATCGATTCATCGTACCTCATGATCGCCGCCGACCTGAGCCGCCTCGACCTGCGCGCCCTGAACGGCGACGCGGGATCCTCTGACCGGAGCTGCAAATAATGAAAACTCTCGCACTCGTCCTCGCCGCGTCCCTCGGCTTCGGCAGCGCCGCCTTCGGGGCGGCCCAGGTCCCGGACATCATCGTGGACTCGAAGCTCGACTTCAACTGGAGCGACATGCTGGTGCAGAAGATCCGCCGCCTGATGGTGAACAAGGGCCACGCAGATCCGTTTCAAAGTCGGATTCAAAAAGAAATCGTAATCGTTGATTCCCTCACGGGGAACCTCGTGTCCCCTGGGTCACGAGCACTCCTCACGGACCTCGGTGACATGATCGGAGTGAAGCTCTTGAACGCGCGCTCGAAGATCGTGGTGAAGAACTTCGCCTACGAAGTGGGTTCTGTGACCTCGGACCTGAGTGCGGCCCGTAAGAACATGAGTGGCATGGTGATCGACGGGGATTTCTCCGCTGGAAAGATCAAAGTCCTTTCTGACAAAATTACGCTCTCTCTGGAGATCCCAGGGACGACCTCGGGGCGAATCCCCGTGATTGAGGTGAAGATCAAGAAGCCTTTCTTCCTGACTCAAGATCAAACGCATCTTACCGTCGGGGCTTCTGTCCAGATCATCGAGAATAAAGATGACGTCCGCTTCAAAGTCTTGAAGAGCGACTTCGCGAAAATCGCGGATCTCCTGGCGCAGCGGCCAGAGAGCATCGCCCTCGGGTTTGCGGACCTCGAGATCCCACGTGTCTCGCTCCGGATCGGAGCGAAGCTCGTAACGATCGATCCGGAGAAAGTAAAGGACTTCATCGCCAAGCGCGAGGATCAACTGAAAGCGCTGTTGGTCGATCAGCTGCGCGTGAAACTTCAGGAAGGAGCCGCGGCTCCACTTGCCGAGTACTTGAGCGAGGTCGTCATTCCGCGGGAGCACTGGCTCAGTAGCGAGACCGTCGCAAGTCATTTCAAGATCGGAAAGATCTCTTCCAGTACCTTCGACAAGAACCTCGAAGTCAATCTTCCGGCGGACTTCTGCACGACGAGTCGCTTCGAATCCTTTAACAAGAACTGCGTGAACCTCAAAGAAACGAAGACGCCACCGAGCCTCATCACACCCGAGGGCCACGCGAACTCGATCCAGGACATGAAGGACGCTCTCACGACCGGTGACTCGAACCTCGTCGCGAGCATCTCCGAGGACTACCTAAATAAGCTCATGGGAGCGACCTATGATGCTGGTCTATTCTCAAGCATGCTCGCTGAAGCTGGCGCGTCCTTGGGCGCGAAGCGCGCCTTTATTCGCTTCGATGAGAAAGGCAACACCGGTACGCTCTATGCGGATGTCGTTTACAAGATCTCAGGTTTACAGGGCCTCTTCGTGGGCGCCAAAGAAATCCAGTTTCCTCTTGTGATCAAGTGCTCCATGCGCATTGAGAAGAAAGCCGGAAACGTCCCGGTGCTCCTGGTTCGCCTAGAGGACGCTGACATGAGTGACCAGATCCTTCGCAACGGAATTCCTGAGCTGGGTCTCGTCAGCACGATCCAGTCAGCTCCGCGTTTCAAAGGAAAAATCATTAAGACGGTTCAGGATAAACTTTCTAAGTTCCTCGGCAAGGATGTCCTCTCCCTTAACTACCCTGAGTTTAAGGGGCTCGGGCTAGAGACGGTGAACTTCGCGTCGGACGGTAACGGTCGTCTGTCGGCGAAGGTTCGTCTCGAGGAACTCCTTCGCGTGGAAGAAGAAGAGAATGAGATGAACTAGTGTTTCAGCGCAAAGCTCCGAACTGCCTGGATCATATCTCTCAGGGAGATTCCCGAGACGTAGTTCCCGAAGAGGGTCAGTTCTCGAGGTCGTGACGTGCTGGTGCGGAGTTCTTTGATCGCTTGTGTTCGGCTCCCGTTGTAGCGAGGCAGTGCCCGCTCCCAGGCGTGGATCCGCATAGGGGCTTCTGGCCATCCGAGACGCTGAAGATCTTGGCGAACGACATCCTGGGCACCAGAGGCGCCTGGAACGATGAAGGTGAGACCCGTTCTGCCCTGGAAGATTTCTCGGTTAAAGAGGACTCCGAGAGACCCGATCCCACTGGCACGCGGGAAGAGGTAGCCAAAGGTTCGCTGTGTCTCAATGGGTGATGGGGCTTCGACCAAAGTGCTCTGCAAGGGTAGGTAGTGGACGCCGGCGAGGGTCCTCGCACCGTCAGGCCAGATTGTGCGCACAAGCTCCGCTGCACTCTGCGCGTCGACGCAGATAATCGTATTGGGACGTAGAACGAAGGGGCCCTGGTAGTTGAGGTGGATCTCTCCGCTGATCGAATCGGCGAGGGCGTGAATAAATTCACTCATGCCTTTCGGAAAGCTTACCGAGCGCGCTCGTGGACCTCGAAGACTCCGGAGCGCACGGAAGTAGCGACCTTCGCGTGGAATCTGAGGCCACAGGGCCGTGACCGTCAGCTCGTCCGCTCCACTGCCGTAGATCCCTTGGAGCGCGGGCGTCAGCACGGCTTCCACGAAAGGCCCAAGGAGGGGCCTAAAAAAATCACTCACGCGCGTTAGATCGTCGATGGGTGGCGTCTTGAGCCACAGGCGCGTGACCAATCGCAAGAGTAGCGAGAGGCTCATGGGGGAGAGCGCTCTCCCGTTCCAGAGTCGCCGCTTGAGCTTCGGCGTCGCCGGGAGGACCGTGAGGCCCAGCGACGAGAGCCAGCCTTCGATCGCTTCCGTGGCGAAGATGGCATTCGGGCCCTCTTCGATCACGCCGTCGGCGAGCACATGGCTCTGGATCTTCCCACCGATGCGGTGGCTTCTTTCGTAGACGTGAACGGCGTACCCGCGGCGCGAGAGGAAGTGCCCCATCAAGAGACCTGAAACACCGGCGCCCCAAATGTGGACGTCGCGAATTGCAGGATCGATGTCTCCGATGGGACCGCTCATTACTTCAGGAGCGTCTGCAGTTCGCCGGACTTGAACATCTCCGTCACGATGTCGTTACCGCCGACCAACTGGCCGTCGACATAAAGCTGCGGGAAGGTTGGCCAGTTCGAGTACTCTTTCAGACCCTGACGGATGTCTTGGTCGTTAAGGATGTTGAAGGTCTTAAACGGCACACCCAGCTGCTTAAGGATGCCAGAAGTGTTGGCCGAGAATCCGCACTGAGGCATGTCGGAGTTTCCTTTCATGAACAGAACCACTTTGTCGGCCTTGAGCAGAGCTTCGATCTGCTCCTTGAGGGGCTTCGATTTGTCGGCGTTCGCAATTTCGTTTGCGGCGGTTTGGAGGACGTTAAACATGTTATTCTCCTGTGTATTTATCAAGGGTCATTGTGTTGAGTTTGACGGCGTGAACGGGGCCCGAGAGCGGCTCCTTCAAAATATCCATGATCATTCGGTGTTGCTGCA
>JBKHVY010000083.1:0-1105 GCA_046569805.1 Bacteriovoracia bacterium
GAACTAGGCCTTCTTCCCGTAGCGCGCGGCGACCTTCTGCATCGCCTCGAACTGCTTCGTCGAAACGATCGCGCCGGCCTTGAGGGGCTCGCTGGCCGCCATCTGATTCATCTGCTTCACGCGTTCTTCGGAAGGTGGGTGCGTGCTCATGGCGTCCGTCAACGACGCCAGCAGCTGGTTCCCGTCGCCCTTCGCCTTCTTCTCCATCTCGAGGAGCTTACTGTAGAAGGTTCCGACGTGGTCGCGGTGGTAGCCCGCCGCGATCGAGGTCCGGAAGCCGATGCGGTCCGCTTCCATTTCGTCTTCGCGCGAGTTCGCCATGAAGGCGTACTTCTGGATCAAGAGTCCTCCGCCGGCTCCCGCCGCGGCACCGTAGAGCGTCGCCTTCTGGAGACACTCCTGGTCCTTGGGCTTGCACAGCATGCGCCCGAGGCCAAAGCCTGCGGCTCCACCCAACAGACCTCCCACGGCGCCGTAGAGGAGAGTCTTCTTCTCCGCAGCCTTGGCGGCTTCCATGCGCTCCGCCGTGTGCCGGGCCTTGATATGGCCGATCTCATGGCCAATCACACCAATCAGTTCCGCTTCCGTCTCCGCGAGAGTGATGAGCGGAGCGGTGAGCATCACTGTTCCCGCCGGGAGGGCGAAGGCGTTCACGTAGTTCACGTCCACCGCCGTGAACGTGTAGGTGTAGGGGTTCTTGTGGAGTCCGTTCGCGCGAACGACTTTTTGGCCTAGCATGTTCACGTAGGCCTGGAGTTCGTTGTTCTGGATCGCAGGGTAGTCCTTGCGCATCTTAGGCAAGACTTCGTCGGTCATCTTGCGCTCATCGTCCGGCGTCATCGCCGTCTTCTGGCCCGAGTTATCGCCTTCGCGCAAGCGCTCCTTCGTGGACTTCGTGCTCGCACAGGCCCCGGCCATGAGGAGTGGAACCGCCTGGAGAAAAACTCTTCGGCCGACGGAGGTCGAAGTGAGTTCTTGCAGCGCTTTTTCGAGTTCGATCTCGTTGTGATTCAGAATCGTCATAGTTTCATCCTCCGCTAGTTCACACATTGTACGAGGGACTTTAGAATGTTGGAAGAATTATGCTGCACGTAAAAATTGATCA
>JBKHVY010000083.1:1115-10126 GCA_046569805.1 Bacteriovoracia bacterium
TCAATCTCTTCTGCATCCGAGGCTCAAGTGGGCCCTTGATGCGTCGCTCGAAAGTGGAGTCTGTCACCAGGTCTTAGGGGCCAACGGTGCCGGAAAAACAACCTTTCTCACGGAGCTCAAGCTCCACTGGGCGAGGCTGTTTCCGGCCCTGAGGCTCGGGTTCTGCGACCAGGCGCCGATCACTCCTTTCCAAGACCTCACGGTGGAAGCGGTGATGAACGTCCTCTGGGACATCACTCCGGAGCGTCACCTCCCCGGCGCCTGGGATCAGCTCGAGTGGTGGAAGGCGGAGGACGTGCAGAAGCTGCGTCCGCGCCTGGTGTCCGAGCTCTCCGGGGGTGAGAACCAGTGGCTCAAGTTTTTGATGATGCGCTCTCTCGAAAGTGACGTGTGGATGTTAGATGAGCCCTTTACGTCGCTCGATCGTCAGCGCCAGCAGTCGCTCCAGGAGTGGATGCATGCGCAGCTGGCACTGAAGAAAACAGTCCTGGTCGTGAACCACGGACCGCTTACGATCGCTCCGCTCACGAAATGGGTGCTTGACTGCGGCGAGCGCGGAATAAACCTTCGGCGGACGCCATGACGTGGGACTGGGATCTCCTGCGCCTCTCGTCGGCCATCGTCGCGGGAGCGCTGCTGAGCTTCAGCGGCTCACTCATTCAGATCACCTCCCGCAACGAACTCGCGTCACCGAGCACCCTCGGCATGGACGGCGCCGCGGTGCTGGCGGTCATGGCGGCGTACCTCCTTCAGACCGCGGGCCTGAGCACCTTGCCCTTAGGTACGCTGGCGTTTCTCGTGGGATCGGGAAGTGCCCTCATCGTCTTTCTCTTTACCGGCCGATCGTCGAACCTGGGCCTTCGGGACTTCCGAGTGATCCTGCTCCTGGGGCTCGGGATCAACCTCCTCGTCGGATCGATCTTCGCCGTCATGCAGTTCCTCGCCATGGCGTTCAACCAGGAGTTCCCGGAGCAGCTGTGGTTTGGCCGTATGAGCACGCTCTCTCCCGTCGGCTGGGCGCTCTTGGGTGTCGTCGCGATTCCGGTCGGCATCTTTTGCTTCCAACACCGGCGGCACTGGAAAGCGCTGCTCCTCGGAAAGGACTGGTGCTATGGCCTCGGTGTTCCGGTCGAACGGATGACCCGGGAGTCGATCGCCCTGAGCTTCGTCTGTACCCTGTGGGTGGTTACGCACTTTGGTGTCTTTTCGTTCATCGGACTCTTGTTTCCCCTCGTCCTTAGACAAATGTCGTACTTCCGAGGTGAGCCGTGGCGGGAGATGACGGCGGGGGCCATAGGGGCAGGGGGACTTTTTTCTCTGCTGGATCACGCCTGCTACAACCTGACTTTTCACGGTGCAGAAATTCCCGTGGGGTTACCGGCGGGTGTCCTCGGAGCAGCTGCGTTAGTTACTTTGTTGTGGAGACGCAGCAAGAAAGCTTCAGGATGATTGGCAACTTCGCAGAATGGGTTTAACCTTTTCCCTAGTAACTTTAACCTTTCCAAAGGATTGATTGGATGAAACGCAAAGCCATTAGCTGGCTCGCGATCGGTGCAGCATCGCTTGCCCTCGTCGCTTGTAACAGCAACGACCCAAAGAGCATCAAGATTGAGAGCGAAGAAGACAAGACGTTCTACGCTATGGGCTACATGCTCGGCTCGAACCTCCAGCGCTTGAACCTCAACGACAAAGAGATGAGCTCTCTCTACAAGGGCCTCGCGGCTTCTGCGAAGAACGAAAAAGCGGAAGTGGACATGGCGACGTACCAGCAGAAGATCCAGGGCCTCTTCAAAGAGCGCATGGACAAGGCTGCTGTGAAAGAGAAGGAAAGCGGCAAGGCGTTCCTCGAGAAGTTCTCGAAGGAAGACGGCGTGAAGACGACGGCCTCGGGCCTCGCGTACAAAGTCATTAAGGAAGGCACTGGCGAAATGCCGGGCGCTGAAGACGTCGTCGAAGTTCACTACCACGGTACCCTCGCTGACGGCACAGTGTTCGACTCGTCTGTCGATCGCGGCCAGACGATCTCGTTCCCACTTAACCGCGTAATCAAGGGCTGGACCGAAGGCCTTCAGCTGATGAAAGTCGGCGGTAAGACGAAGTTCGTGATCCCAGCTGACCTCGCCTACGGCGACGCAGGTGCTCCTCCGAAGATCCCCGGCGGCGCAACTCTCGTCTTCGAAGTCGAGCTCTTCAAGGTCTCGAAGCCAGAAGCAGCGGCTCCAGCGCCAGCGGCGAAGCCGAAGAAGAAGTAGTTAGATCCGATTGTGATTTAAAGAAGAGGCCAGCATTGCTGGCCTTTTTTTTTGCGCGAACGGTTGCTCTGCCACAAAAAAAAAGGGCCCGCCGAAGCGAGCCCTTGAGAGAAAGATCAGCAGCGAGGGTTAGTTCGCTGGCTTCAGCCAACAGAGGGGGCGGATGCCAATCGTGTGACCCGTAGAGAGGTTACAGGTACCGGCCTTTTCGTCGGTGTCGCTGAGCTGCTCGTCGCCGTTAGTCTGGCAGAGAGCACCCTGGAAGTAGGTGTCCAAGCGGCACTGGTACGCTGGGTGGTTGTGGTCCGTGCGAGAAACGACAGCTGGGTCCGGAGTATCGAACTTCGGCTCAACCGTAGAGTTGCGAAGTGCCATGAAGAGGCGCGACACGGACATTCCCGCCATGCCGTTACGGATACAGATGTTCTGGTCGTCCTTGTTCGTGTAGTTCTCCGAACAGGTCTTCGTGAGGTACTCAGGAACGTTCATGCTCGCGATGACCGCTTCGTTGTTCTCCGAGAGGTACACCTTGCGCAGGCACTGGAGCGTCGCGAAGTAATCGGCCTGGCCTTCGTTCGAGGCCCAGACGTTTCCTCCGAACCAGCCGCCCTTCTTCGGAGCTCCCCCGATGTGGTGACCGATCTCGTGGCAGACCACGAGGGCGAAGCCGTCTTCCGTGATCGTCTCGTGGCGCGCGAGGCCGCCGAACATGGCGACGTTATACGTTGAGCCCGAGCGAGAAGCGTAAGCGTTGACGGTGCCGTCGGTCCAGTTGCGCTCGACGTTCAGAGTGGCGCCCATCTCCGCGATGATCGGAGCGTAGACCGCTTCGACCTTGTCGATCACTTCGTTGAACTTCTCTTCCGTCATGCCGCTCTGAGCGCTCTTCGAGCCTACGGGAATCGACAGGTCGTTCTCGGGAACGATGCCCTGCGTACCGTCTTCGGTACAAGTGTAGCCGTTCGTGGCGAAGCTAAGCGCCAGAACCGCTGCGAAAAATCGAGATGTGAGTTTCATGTTTTATCCTCCGTGACCGAAAAGCCAAATTTCTGTCAGGCTTTTGTTAATTGGAGAAATATCTTTTCTTGTTTGAAAAGAGTCTGTCTAACGAAGTTTGTAGGCCCCTCTCGCCTGTAAGTTTTTGTTTGTCCGAAATGAAAACTTCGTCATCGATGAAATATAAGGTCAGGATTTTTGCAAAAGCGGAGTGCTGTTGTCGGGTATTTGGGGTTTCGTTTTCACTCTTAGTTCTAAATATTTCCGAGTCTTTAGGTTTTCTCACAATGTGCCGATAGGTTTACGTAGTTTCCTCCTGGAGGAGGTTTATGAAATTCCTATGGATCTTACTTCTTGCACTCAGTTTTGCGCACGCCAAGCCGCAGTCGCCCTCGCGTGAGGTGAGTGTGATCGTCACGGCGGAAGGCTACTACCCGCAGTCGATCACCGTGTTTCAGGGGGAGAAGGTGAAGTTCTATGTCACCTCGACTGTCGAGCAACCAGACTGTTTGTTAGTACAAGGACACAAGGTTTTCCTGTCAGCGAATAAAGGTAAGATCGCCGAAGCGGAAGCGGTGTTTGAGACAGCAGGGGAGTTTTCCTTCTACTGCCCCGCCAGCAAGCACAACGGAAAGATTACTGTGATCAAGAAAAACGAACCTCGCGCTGTGCGAGGGCTTGCGAGTCAGAACGACCCGTCGGTGTGGACTCCTAAAGAGTACGACTAAGGAACAGGTGTCATGTCAGAAGTCTTTCGCGACGCCATTGCCAATCTCCTCGCACCTATCGGCGACCTGCTGAAGGATCCGTCTGTGTCGGAGATCATGATCAACGGGCCCTTTGATATTTTTGTTGAAAAGAAAGGGCAGTGTCTAAAGGTTCCTAACAAGTTCTCAGATGACGAAGCTCTTATGGCGTCGATGCGTGCGATTGCCCAGTCGGTGGGCCGAATCATCGACGCGGACAACCCACGCCTCGATGCGCGTCTTCCGGACGGAAGTCGTATCGCGGTGGTGATCCCACCCATGGCCCGCGGGGGCGTCACCGTCGCGATTCGAAAATTCTCCGAAGAAAAACTTGGGCTCAAAGATCTCATTAACTTTGGCTCTCTCTCTCCGGAAGGCGCGCGCTTCCTCGATTGCTGCATGTACCTCGGAAAGAACACGCTCGTGAGCGGCGGTACCGGCTCGGGGAAGACCACCATGCTCAACGTCCTTGGGGGTCGCATGCCTAAGCACCAGCGACTGCTCATTATTGAAGATGCCGCTGAGCTTCAGATTAAAGCCGATCACGTCGTGCGTTTCGAAACTCGGAAGGCCAATCCTGATCGAGGAATCAAAGAAGTCACGATCCGAGATCTCGTCGAATCAGCGCTTCGTCTGCGCCCTGACAGAATCATCGTCGGTGAGGTGCGTGGTCCCGAGGCACTCGACCTGTTGAACGCGATGGGGACTGGTCACGACGGTTCCATGGGAACAGTGCACGCCAACACTCCGGATGATGCTTGTACTCGTCTGGAAACGCTATGCCTGATGGGTGAGACCCGTATACCACCTGACGCAATTCGCAAAATGGTTGGTAACGCTCTTCATCTTATTGTGCAGTGTGCTCGATACCACGATGGGGGGCGGCGTACGTCACACATCTCCGAGGTCTTGGGTGTCGATGAGCACGGGCGCTACATTGTGAAGGATATCTTTCGCTGGATTCAAACCGGCAAGGACGAGAACGGTAAGTTCATCGGTCAAATGGCCCCGACTGGCTACGTTCCGACCTTTTTCGAAGAGTTTATCGCCAACAAACTTCCGTTCCCAAAATCCAGTCTGAAGCCGCCGGAGTGGGCGCTTCCTTTCTTGCAGGCCCCCTCGAAAAAAGCCGCTTGAGCTAGTGGGGATGGCCGTCTAATATGAGAGCTCCAACGGAGGAGCTCTCATGACACAGATTACAAAAATTCACGCGCGCCAGATTCTCGATTCTCGGGGTAACCCAACCGTCGAGGTTGATGTGATCACTCAATCCGGAAAACTGGGACGTGCCTCCGTCCCCTCAGGGGCTTCTACTGGCAGCCGTGAGGCGCTCGAGCTACGGGATGGCGACAAGACTCGCTTCCTCGGCAAGGGTGTGTCGAAGGCCGTGGCCAACATCAATCAGATCATTGCTCCTGCCCTCATCGGCAAGTCGGTGTTTGAGCAGCGTGCGCTCGATCACGCGATGCTGGAATTGGACGGCACAGAAAATAAAGAAAAGCTCGGAGCGAATGCGATCCTCGGTGTGTCGATGGCGATTTGCCGAGCTGCAGCTCTCGAGAAGGGGAAGCCCATTTACCGCTACCTCTTCGAAGACCTCAAGGTTCCGAATCCAGCAGGAAAGCTCTCTCTCCCGACGCCACTCATGAACATCATCAACGGAGGCCAGCACGCTTCGAACAACCTGGACATCCAGGAGTTCATGATCGTGCCTCACATGGCGACGAGTTTCTCGGAGAATTTTCGCGCCGGCGTAGAGGTCTTCCACCATCTCAAGAAAGTTCTCCACGACGCGGGTCACTCGACGAACGTGGGCGACGAAGGCGGCTTTGCACCGAACCTCAAGAGCCATTCGGAAGCGATTAGCGCCATCCTCCAGGCCATCAAAAGCGCGGGCTATCGCCCCGGTGTCGACATCTCCTTGTCCCTCGATTGCGCGGCCAGTGAGTTCTACGACGAGAAGAAAAAAGTCTATGTGATGGGTGGAGCGGAGTACACCAACGACCAGATGATTACGTACTACAAGCAGCTGATGCAAGAAGCGCCGATCTACTCCATCGAAGATGGCTTTGATGAGAGTGACCGCGACGGGTTCATGAAGTTCCAAGCGCAGCTCGGCAAAGAGGTCGTAAACGTCGGTGACGATCTGTTTGTGACGAATGCAAAAATCCTGAAGCGCGGCATCGACAACAAAGAGGCGAACGCCATCCTGGTGAAGGTGAATCAGATCGGCTCACTGTCTGAAACCTTCGACACACTGAAACTCGCCTACGAGGCGGGATTCAAGGCGATCATTTCTCACCGCTCGGGGGAGACGGCCGATGCATTCATTGCTGATCTCGCCGTCGCAAGCGGCGCGGGCCACATCAAGACAGGATCGGCGTCGCGCTCAGACCGAATTGAGAAATATAATCAGCTTCTTCGGATCGAGGAAGAGCTCGGGACTGCAGCAGTCTTTCGGCCTGTGAAATAAGTTTCACGTTGTAAGCCCCTAGTCTCCCACCTAGAATAAGAGACTAGGGGCATACCATGTTAACTAAGCTATTCATCGGACTGACCTTCTTCGAGGATAACCACTTCGCAAAGAAGATCCAGAACTTCCGTAGTCGTTACGACGAGAAGTCGCTCACGAACTCCAGTGTCTTCATGCCACTGATCTCGCCCTTCGAAGTTCCGGTCACCTCGGTTAAGAGTCTTGCCACTGATATCTCAGATGAACTCGAAGCCTTCTTTCCTGAAGACGACGGTGTTCTCACCATGGGATTCACGGGTCTCGACGTCTATTCGCATAACCGAAAAATGCTCCTCTACCTTAATCCGCAGGAGCTCACGGACCTCGAGCACTGCGCCGAAGCACTCGCCGGGATCTGCAAGGAACACGTCGAGGACCGACAGCATATGCCGAAGTCTGAGAAGAGCTTCCTCACCATTGGTCGCTTCACTGATCCGACAGCACTGCATGGAGCGATGAGTGTCGGCCAGCGCGAATTCCAAGACTGTACCTCTCTACCGATCAAAGGCGTGTGCTTGTTCCGAAAGCACAACGGCATCTGGTACCAAGAGGCGGACCTCCATCGCTTCCGCGAGAATAACGAAGCTGCGCTCCTGTCTCAGAGGAAGGTATGAAGTACTTGTTCCTCTTCTTCCTGGTGGCCCCGGCCTTGGCCCAAGTGAGCTATGTCCCTCCCGGCCGCATCCTCAAGCGCGGCGCCACGGAGTTCGTGGGAGAAGGGCGGATGTGGACTTCGTCGTCGCGCTTCGATGTCGACGGCAAGGAAGCGCCCTACCAAGGCGACGAGAGTTTTTCTTTCGTTGAAGGTTCGATCCTCGGGCGCTATGGCGTCACCCGCGAAATGCAGTTCACCTTCAGCGCCAACTTTCGCCAGAACCAGGCGATGGTCGCGTCCCCGGTCAGCTCTCAAAACTACGAACCGATCACCTCCACGGGCCTCCAGGCGGTCGGCGGTGCGGTGACGTACGCCTTCGATCCGATCGATCGCATGCACTACTCCTTCGAAGCCTTCTACCGTTACCATCCTTACACCAACGCGCTCTGGAATCCAGCAGAGCCGACGGAGAAATTTGTCCTCGGTGACGACGGTGGTGACTATGGCCTGGGGCTGATCGCCACCTACGTGCATCCGGCGAAGAACTACTTGAGCTTCAGCGGCTTCTTCCGCAGGCCCGGAAAAGAAATTAGCACCGAGCTCAACTGGGACCTTCAGGGGGCCCTCGCCTGGAAGAACCTTGCTCTCGTGGCCGGGGTCCAGGGAGTCTATTTGCTGAACCAAGACGCTTATAGCGAGGATCCCCTCACGAAGCCACCGATCAACACCGGCGGCTCAAGTCTCTATCACTCGATCAATCGCCAGTTCGTGGCTCCCTACGCGGGCGTGAACATCGCTCTAGGAAAAAAGTGGCGCCTCGAGTCCCGCTACCAAGTCATAACGAACCCGCGCTCCTACGATTCCGGATCGCTCGTGAGCCTGGCCCTCGCCATGCGCACGGAACCGGAGATCCAGGAATCGGTCGATCAGAAGTTTAAGGAGTACGACATCGAGGGGAGCGTCGTGAAGCTCTCGGCGAAGAAGCAGTTCGCGATCATCGACAAGGGCCTCGCCCACAACGTCCGCAAGGGCCAGCGCTTCGATTTCTTCTACTTCGACTACGTCGGTGGCAACGTCCTCCTGGCGCGCGGGGTCGTCATCCAGGTGAACGCCGACCAGTCCGTGATCAAGCTCACCAGCCGCTTCTCGCTCAAGCACGAGATCAAAGAAGGCACGGTCGTCCGGGGCCTCGGGCAGTAGGCGAGCAGCACAGTCGGCTAAGACAAAAAATTCATAGGTTGAGCTGTTCCAAGAATCAGCTAAAATAGATCCATACAAAGGATTCGCTCAATGAAAAAGCTCTTCATTCTTTCGCTCGTCATCGCCTTCTCTGTTCCCGGTGCCTGGGCGAAGCGCTTCTCGAACCAGTACTGTGAGTTCGAACTCCCAGTCGGTTGGCAGTGTGCGCTCGAGGGTTCCGAGTACGTATGCCAGTCGGAGAGTGATACTAGCAAAAAAGAAGCGATCATCATCCTCGCGGCCAAGCGCCGGGGTGAACAAGACAGCATGGAAGAGTACACGGCGTACCTCAAGAAGCCGAAGACCTACAATCTTCCTGGCGGAAAGGTCCAGATCTCCGAGGCGAAGTACACGAAGAACACTGGAGTGAACGGACACGACTGGGTCGACGCCCTTCACCTGGCGTCCGAAGTTCCGGGTTTCTACACGCGCTACCTCGCGACCGTGAAAGAAGACCTCGGCGTGGCCGTGACGTTCTCCGTCGCTAAGGATCTCTACCAGCAATACCAAGGTATCTTTGATGGCGTCGTCGCCTCTCTTCGCGTGTTCCGCCAAAAGACCGACGCGGGCACGAACCTGAACCTCGCGAGCTCGGACCAAAACCTCGAAGGCACCGTGTTCGTTCCGGATGGTGACAAGGTCGACATCGCGGTCCAGAAGACTCAGCAGCG
>JBKHVY010000084.1:0-311 GCA_046569805.1 Bacteriovoracia bacterium
CATCACGACCTCGCTCACCACCATGGCGGGCCTCTTCCCGACCGCCTACGGCATCGGCGGCGCCGACGCCATGCTGATTCCGATGACGATGGCGATGGCCTGGGGACTGACCACCGGAACGATCTTCACGCTCGTGTTCGTGCCGCCGGCGGTGGCGATCATCGAAGACTGGATGACGTTCCTCCTGAAGCTTCCGGGCCTTCGGAGCTTCCAGAAGAAGGGGCAGGCTGTCGAGCACTCGGTCGACGACGAAGGGTTGGTGAACTCATGACAGAAGCACAGATCGGTCAGACGAAGGAAAAGATCCTGCT
>JBKHVY010000084.1:321-1349 GCA_046569805.1 Bacteriovoracia bacterium
GTCAAAGGCTTCGAGGGCGCCTCGGTACGCGAGATCGCGCGCACCGCGGAGGTCAACATCGCCGCCGTGAACTACCACTTCTCCTCGAAGGAGAAGCTCTTCCACCACGTCATGGACATGATGTTCGAGGAGTCCGAGCGCGCCATCACCGAGCACCGCTCGGCGCACCCGAACGAATCGGTGGCTGACCTCACGGTGTGGATCTTCCACTACTTCAACCAGCGCTCCGACGTCCTGCGCTCGGTGTTTAAGATGCTGCTGTCGGAGAAAGGCTGGGACGAGGAGATGGTGTGCGGCCCCGACAGCGGGAACGTCGGGCCCCCCGGGGGCCAGACGCTCGCCTCGGCGATCCTCGCGCACATCCAGAAGGACGTCTCCGAGCAGGACATGTTCTGGGCGGTGAAGATGATCTTCTCGAACCTCGTGCACACCTCGCTCATCTACTCGAACCACTTCTGCAAGCTCCCGAAGCAGCAGGTGCCGTACCACGATCTCAAGACCCTCGAGGCCGACATCCGGCGCTTAGTCGCGGTCATCATGCGCGACCTCTAGATCTAGACAGGTGTCTATTTTATAGACACCCCCGGGTGCGGGCCCTAGGCCCCCCCGGGGGCCAGGTCCTGAGAAATTCTTACAATTCCAGTCCCCGAGTAAACTTGTCACACTTCTTGCATAGAGATCCCTGCACACGGAATGTTGCACACGGGCCTAGAAGGATTTGGGCGTCATAAGGGGATCTTATGCGCTTGATGATTGCCACACTCTTTATTATCGCTTCCCTCGGGGTGGCCCACGCGCAGTCGACCTTGCAGCAGAACCTCACCGCCAAGAAGCTCCCGGACTTCTCCGGGAACTTCTCCCTGGGCTACAACACGAACCTCTACAACCCGGACTCGATCAACAACGAGTCCTCTGTTTCTGGCGACTTAACCGTCAACTACCGCGTGAAGAACGCCAACCTTCTTCGTGCGTATTTCGGCGGCTACAAAGAGACGACCGACGGGCAGGAGTGGAAGCCGAACGACGGC
>JBKHVY010000084.1:1359-10093 GCA_046569805.1 Bacteriovoracia bacterium
TCGTCGGTTGGGTCAACAACTCGTTCTGGACCCGTGGCTCGAAGCTCACGATTGGCCAGCAGGTTCGCCTCAACCTTCCGTACTCGAAGGAGTCGCGCGATAGGGACACAAAGCTCCTCGGAGTCAGCGTGGCCCCACTGGCGATGGTCACTTTGGCCCCGACCGTGATGGTGATCTACCTTCCACAGGTCATCAAGAACTTCCACACCTACAAGCAAGCGCGCACCGGCACCGGCAACGTCGAGTACACCACGAGCCACACGCTCGTCGGCGTCTGGAGCCTCACCGACGCGATCTACCTCCAGCCGGTCGTCGGCTACTCGCAGAGCTGGACCTACGCCGGCACGCGCCGCGACCCGAACTTCTCGGCCTCGGGAGAGATCGGCTACTCGTTCCCGAACCGGCTCACGGCCGCGGTCGGCTGGACCAACGCCGGGACGTTCCGCCGCTTCGAGAACGGCACCGACCAAACATTCGAACTTTTCGACAACAGAACTAGCACCGTTTACTCAGCTCTCTACTGGATTTTCTAAGGGGAAGGGACCATGACATCATCATCATCGAAGCTTGTTTCAGCACTGCTCGCACTCGCCGCCCTCGCGGGCTGTGCGAAGGACCAGAAGTACGAAGAGGTCTACAAGGAGAGCGTCTTCGTGAAGAGCGCCCTCTCGGAAGACCCAAGCGACCCGTACGTCTACGTACCGTCCGTCGGGGAGACCCCGAAGGACGTGACGGCGTCGCGCTCGTACTGGATGG
This sequence comes from Bacteriovoracia bacterium, assembly GCA_046569805.1. Lineage (GTDB taxonomy): Bacteria > Bdellovibrionota > Bacteriovoracia > Bacteriovoracales > Bacteriovoracaceae > UBA6144. The sequence goes on from JBKHVY010000084.1 coordinate 2,116, forward strand.
GTGAGCAGAAGCTCGTCACCTTCAAGTTCGAAGAGAACAAGCTCGTCGTCCGCGAGATCCCGCGCGAGGAGCGCTTCGCGGCGAACGCCACGAACTTCAGCCCCGTCATGGAGTTCGACGTCAACCACGTCGACTACCGCTGCGCCGAAGACCAGTACGGCGAGTGCGGCAACAAGGAAGAAGAGGTCGACGACAAGAACTGGAAGCAGAAGCGCTTCGCGAAGATCGACTTCGAGTCCCTGAAGCTCGAAGAGACGAACACGCTCCCGGAGCAGCTCACGAACCTCTTCGGCAACTGCTACGGCCCGGGCGCCACGGTCGTGAAGAACGTTAAGGTCGAGCCGGACGCGCTCAACATCCACGTCGTGAAGACCTGGAAGGCGAGCATCGCTTGCGCGGATCTTCAGTCTTTTGCAGATCTCCGGAACCTCTCTTTCTCGGTGAACTACTACTACTCATTCGTTAAGCTCTCGAAGCTTGCTTCGAAAGACTACGAGACAATCAAGTATCCGTTCGAAGACCAAAACTCGTTCGGCTACTTCACGACAGAAATGACGAAGCTCACGGCCGATAACCGCACGCGCGATGACTCTAAAGTCGTCATGATGAACCGCTGGAACCCCGCGCGGAAAGTGATCGTCTATAACCTCTCGGAAGGCTTCTACAAGAAAGGCATGGAGTCGATCCTCGAGAACACCAAGCAGGCGATCGCCACGATCAATAACTCGTTCGAGAAGGCCGGCGTTAACATGGTGATCAAGCTCGAAGACGGCCGTGGCAAGGACATCGGTGACCTCCGCAACAACTTCCTCATCCTGGTTGAAGAGCCCCAGGCCGCTGGTGTGATCGGTTACGGCCCCTCAGTCGCGAACCCACGCACCGGTGAGATCCTCAAGGCCCAGACCGTCATGTACTACGGTACGATCCGTAAGTTCATCTCTGAGACCTACGACGAACTCCTCGAAGAGAAGCTTCGCGCGGAAGAGATGGCGCAGTCGGCGGACCTCGCGAACAGCGTTGAGATCCAGTCGGGCGCTGCCATGACTGAAAACGCAGCACAGTCAAATACCGCTCACCAGGCCCTCGCTGCTCGCTTGACCTCACTTCGTCCCGCCAACTCGCACGTCAATCACAACCACGCGCGCCGCAACCTCTCGAAGCTCACGAGCCTCAAGAAAGAAATGTTTAACCCTGCTCGCAAGATTGAACTCGGTCACTGGTTGAACCAGCTCAAAGACCGCAAGAATCTCTCTGAGGCGGAGCTCGCGAAGGCGACACTCAATGAAATGAGCCACCGCTGCTTCTACCACAACAGCATGATGAACTGGTCGGACGCGATCGTGAACGATATCTCTACCGAGAACCTTGGCATCGACGAACTCAAGCCTTGGGACGATCTTTCGGACGAAGAAAAAGACCGCGTGATCGCGAAGCTCATGCCGAACGTCTGGGTTCCAACGCTTGTTCACGAAGTGGGTCACAACCTCGGTCTTCGCCACAACTTTAACGGCTCAGAAGATAAGGCGAACTACTACTCTGCAGACGAGCGCCGCGCCCTTGGGATTAAGCGTGATGTCACTTACTCATCGGTCATGGACTACAGCCACTCGAGCCTTAACCAGCTCCCGATCATGGGGAAGTACGACATCGCGGCTCTTCGCTACGGCTACAACCGTCAGGTTGAACTCAAGGACGGCTCGATCGCGGCACTCCCGAATGGTGCAAGCCTTCAGACGTTCAAGAAGTCGAACGAAAACCTTGTTAAGGAATTCCAGTTCTGTACTGACGAGCACGTCGAAGTGAACCCCGGCTGTAACCGCTTCGACGACGGCTCAGGACTCAAGGCCATCGCCGAGCACTTCGTTAAGAACTACAAGAAGAACTACACCAAGCGCAACTTCCGTAACCGCCGCGCGAACTTCAATAGCTACGACGGCGACGTGAACTACTACTTCGGTGCTGAGTACACCTTCGAATCTCTCCGCCGCTTCTTCGAGATCTACGACCGGATTTCAAACCTCTACCCGGGCCTGACAGAGATCGATTGGGACCAGGAAATCGCGAACGCTCAAGACGAAGCTCAGCGTGAGAACATGCGCTCGAACAAAGAATTCTTCGAAGGCATGAAAGGTGCCGCTCAGGTCGCTGCGGACTTCTACACGGAAGTTCTCACGACGCCCGATGTCCACTGTGCAGTGGTCGAGAAGAAGACGAACGAACTCGCAGGTTTCATTCCACTCTCGACCCTTTCCGATGAAGCGGACTCGTGCTTCAGCGAGAAGGCCCGCCTCAACCCGGACTACATGGTGATCGGCCAGACGGGTAAGTTTTTGAACAACAAGCGCTTCAGCGAGACGCTCCCCGGTGAGTTGAACGCTGATCCTTCTCAGATCTCGGTCCGTGGTATCTGGATGGACAAGGTCCTCGCGGCTGAGTACCTCACGAAGCGTGTCATGGGCATTTCAAGCTTCGACGACTACCGCTCGAACTTCCTGGATTACCCGGCCTTCGCAAATAAGATCAACGATGCACTCAACGGCTTCATCCTTGACTCTCACAACTTGAAAGTTGAGCTTATGCTCGCCAACGGCAAGACCGTCGAGATCGAGAACACATTCTCTGTCGGTAAGACACACATGATCGAGCAGTCGATGCACCCGGGCCTCAACCGCTTCCTTGGCATCAACAAGGTTGAGTTTGATCTTCGCGAACTCCTAATCCCGACCTTCAAGCGCTCGTACGCTCAGGCTGACGACTTGATGGCGAACCGCGGTGCTCTTAACGCTCTTAAGGTCTACGAACTGAACCCGTCGGTCATGGTGAACACGTCGCTCATCAAGGAAGTTTCTGAGTTCAAAGATGCGAAGGGCCGCCTGGTCGCTCGCTTCGGTGCGGCCGAGGAAAACGAGACGGCGCTCGAGTTCATGCAACTGCGCGCCATCCGCCAGGTGATCGATGGCTTCAAGCGCGACCAGGTTGTCTCGGTCTACATTGCACGCGCTCAAGCCGCGCAGCAAGGCACAGAAGCTCCGGTCCAAGAAGGCCTCGAAGTCCTCTACGAACTTCCGAACGAAATCCTCCTGGCCCAGCTCCAAGGCCAGCTCCCGAGCGACGAGCACCTGCTCAAAATGTTCATGATCATGAAGTAAGCACAAGGCCCTCTTCGGAGGGCCTTCTTTTTTCTATCGATCCCTCATCATCTCTTTCCAAATATCCTGCAGGTCGAGCTTCACGCCCAGGCGCTTGAGCGTCTGAAACACGCCGCCGAGTTTGCGGTGAAGGAAGATCAAGTCCCGCGGGGGCGGGCTGAACTTTAGACTCTTGGCAAAATCGAGTGAAGCCTTCTTCGAGGCCTCGGAGTAGGTCTCGTGGGCAAAGTCGAACAGACCTTCGTGGCGGAAGGGGGCGATCACGACGTCCATCATGTGCAGGTACGCGGCCTGGACGTCGGCCGGCTCGCGCGGGTCGATGAGGCCAAAGCCCTCGGAGACGCGCAACAGCTCCGGGTGCTGGCGGTTCATAGTGAGCGAGAGGACTTCCTTGTAGGTTTTGCGGAACTCCTTTGAGTAGGTCTTACTCGCGCCGAAGTCCAAGACGATGAGATCGCTCTCGTGGGAGATGAGGAAGTTGCCCCAGTTGGGGTCGGTTTGCACGAGGCCCGCGGCGAGGTACTCGTGAAGAAAGAGCTGCATCATGCGCTCGCCCACGATCTGCTTTTCTGCCTGCGGCGCCAGGGTCGCCCAGTCCTTCATGCGCTGGCCCTCGAGGAACTCCATGGCAAGGACTTGGGTCGTCGAGAGCTCCGGCACGGGCGTGGGGATGCGAAAGCCCGGGAGGTCCTGGAAGTTCGTGCGGTACTGCTGCATGAAGTTCAGCTCCGCGATGTAGTCCGTCTCCTGGTGCAGCGTATGGCGGATCTCCTGGAACAGGGCCTCGAGGTCGGCCTTCTTGCGGGTGAGAAGCACAAGCTTCTCGACCAGGTTCTGCAGCAGGGCCACGTCGGAGTCGATGGTCTGGGCGATGCCGGGGAACTGGATCTTGAGGGCGAGCTTCTGGCCCTTGTAGGTGGCGGTGTGAACTTGACCGATGCTGGCACTGGCGACCGGCTCGACGGAGATCTCGGAGAGGAGGGCATAGTTCGCACCGAGTTCACGTCGCAGGATCTGGTCGATCTGCGCGAAGGGGAGCGAGCTGCCCTCGGACTGGAGGCGGCTCAAGACTTCAGTCACCTCTGGCGGGAAGAGATCGTTCGCCTCAAGGCCCAAAAGCTGGCCCGCTTTCATAGCGGCGCCCTTCATCTGCGAGAGGGTTTCCACCAAGAGCCGAGTCTGCTCAACGCGCAGAGCGAGGCGCTGGGCGCCTTCGAAGACCTTGCCGGGGAGCCGCGCCTGGGCTTCGCGGGCGACGACGTCGGCGGCGAGTTTCATGAGCTTCGAGCCCCGGGCCCATTTCGATTGCGGGATGTTCATTGCCCCATAGTACGGGCAAATCGGGGCTTCGTATCTAGATGTATAAGGAACGCCTAAATTTGGTGGCAAAGTGGCCCTCGGAGAGAGGGTTTTCCCAACAAAGATTGACTCTTAAAACCAACACTTGGGGGGCCCCGAGGGGCCGATCTATGATGGAGCTGGGCCATGCGGGATTAATGGAACTGGTACCCCAAGTGGCCTAAGACAGGGGGAGGGGTCAAACCCTCCCTTTCTTTTTTACACCCTTGGCCCTTGGGCCCCGGGGCATGGGCTAGAGTAGGGAGTCCCTTATTAAGGAGTCTCCCGTGCGCCTCATTGCACTCAGTGCCTGGCTTCTGGCCACGCTCACTTCGGTGAGTGCCCATCCCTTGCTGAACGACCGCGAGGGATCGTCCTTCGTGCTCGGTACCCGCGTCGAGCGAGAGCTCGAGCAGCTTGGCCTCGAGCGCGTGGAGCTCGAACCGATGTTTAAGGAAGTCCTCGAGGGCATGAAGGGCGAAGCGTGTGCGTTTTCTGTTAACACCGCCCTGGCCGAGAAAGTTTCGGACTACCCGGTCCTGAACGGTGACCGCGAACTCTTCCTCAAGGCCATCCGCCACGCCGGGCTCATCGACGACGTCGTCCTGCGCCTCTTGCTCCAGGCCCACTACGTTCAGAAGGACGTGAAGACCTCCGCCGCCGACGAGCTCGCGCTCCCGGAGGGGGACGTGGCGCCGGAGCTCAGGCCCCTGCGCGAGTTCTCGGTTAAGCGCGGGCGCGGCAAGTGCCTGCACGAGAACCTGCGGGAGCTCCTCTCGGCCTACCGCCAGCAGGACAGCACGTTCACGGCGAAGGATCTGCGCAAGAAGATCGACGTGGGCCTGCGCGCGAAGCTCCTCACGGCCCGCGCGCACAGTGAGCTCAAGGAGGCCCTCTGGGACGACCTCCCGAACTGGAACCTGTCGCTCTCGGAGTACGTGCAGAAGCGCAACTTCCTGCGCACGCAGTTCCCGCTGCCGGACGCAGCCGAGCGCTCGGAGTTCGTGACCGAGCGGGCGGGGAAGGACAAGCTCTCGCACCGCCAGCGCCTGTACCTCGGCTACACGCCCCTGCAGATCACGCTCATGGGCGACGTCGTCCGTAAGCTCAAGGAGCGCCTCGAGAGCCCGCGCATCGAGATCCTCGTCTACGACCTCTCGGACGAGGTGCGCGAGGTGATCACGCTGGAGCCGATGGAGCGCTTCCGCTTCGCCATCCGCATCCTGAGAAAAGAGATGAAGCTTCTGAGCATCAACAACTACTTCGCCGGCCGCCAGCCGAGCTACACCGACCTCATGGCCGCGGCCTACGAGCGCGGAGTCGTGACGGCGCTCGAGCTCGACGAAGTGGCGAAGCTCGAGGAGATCTGGAACCCCACGCGGACCTTCTGGGATAAGGCCGCGGTGTGGGTGCGCATGTTCGGCGGCGTCCTCGCCGTGGTGATCCCGCCGCCGTACGGCTTCCTGCCCTCGCTCGCGATCGTCGCGATCGAAGCGGCGAACCAGGACGCGGCCCAAGACGACCAAGACAGTTTGTTTTAAAGGATGCGACCCATGAAACTTATCACCTTCTTCTGCCTCTTCGTTTCGCTCTCGAGCTTCGCCGCCGACACCTACGAGGTCGAGGCCCGGGCCGTGGTCCGGGACGCGGAGTTCAAGCCGCGCACGCGCACCGTGGAGCTCACGGATCTCCTCACGCCGGACGCCGTCGACGGCGAGTTCTTCAAGGTCGTGAAGGGGAAGAGCGACGAGGCGGTGCGCTTCGACGACGAAGACGAGAAGCTCGTCCTGCGCGCGGCGACGACCTACTACCACCTCACGAAGGCGCGGGCGTGGTTTCTGAAGGAGCTCAACTCCGAGTACGTGCGCAAGCTCCCGAAGCTCACCGTGCGCGTGGAGCTCACGAACCAGTTCAACGAGCTGGGCCACTTCGCCAACGACGCGCTGGACCCGCAGTTCAACAACGCGCTCACGATTCCCGGCGGCACGGGGATCCCGGGCCGGGGCCTCGAGCCCTGGGGCATGGAGATCTGGTTCAGGCCCATGAAGAAGGTCCACATCAGTGAGCTCAAGATCAAGAACGACGGCATGGGCGACTGGGGCACGGTGCTCACGGCCTTCCGGAAGCAGATGCACATGTCCACGCTCCAGCGCTTCCTGGGCCAGCTGATCCAGACGCAGACGTCGAACTCGGCGCTGATGGTGGAGGACGTCCTGGGCTGGGAGAACCTCCTGCGCCTTGCGGGCACGAGCATCTTCCTCGAGGTCGCCTACCAGTACGCCGATCCGCTCGCCCGCGCGTTCTCTCGCAAGTGGTTCTGGCTCGACTCGGCGCTGGTGCCGGAGATCATCTACCACGAGTACGCGCACGTGGCGCTCTCGGACTTCCTCGTGCTCTCGCACTCCTCGCCGGTGATCGAGGGCATGGCGGACTTCTTCGCGGGCCAGATCGCCGACAGCCCGAACCTCGCGACGAAGATCAAGGACTATAACACGTTCAACGGGAAGAAGGCCACGCGCAAGCAGCAGTACAGCGTGCAGTTCGAGACCACCGACTGGGCGAACAGCGACTTCGTCTTCGGCATGCTCTGGGACCTCGAGGCGATCCTCGGTGCGGAGGCCTCGCCGACGTTCGTCTACAACCTGCGCGAGAAGCTTAACACCAGCTCCAGCGTGCGCGGCCAACTCATCGAGGGCGTGCTCAAGACGTGCCAGGAGACGTGCGCGAACCCGTTCGTGGACAAGCTCAAGATCCTTCGCCGCTATAACTCGCGAGGAATCTAGGGAGCGGGGCCAGGTTGGCCCCATTTGTAATTCTTACCGGTAAGGTTTTTGCAGTTGCTGAACAGAAAACAGAAACGCTACAAGCTCGATTAAGTTTTTTACCCAACACCCCCCCGCCTGGAGGAAATCATGTTCAAGAAGTTTTTCGTCGGTTTCTTGGCCTTCGCGTTTGTCACCGTACAAGCGAACGCCGTTTCTAATAACTCCCTCAAGACTGCCTTCGACGAGCTGAACTACGCTCTCAGCGTCGAGTGGAACCAGACTGACCGCGCCTTCTACGACGCGCAGATGCTGAAGTTCACCGAGCAGGTCAAGTCGCTCCAGGCGCAGGGCATGACGAACGCCGAGCTCATCGAGTTCGCGACGAGCAACATCAAGGACGCGAACCTCGCTAAAGAAGTGAAGAACGCGATGACGCTCGTTCAGATCAACAAGCTCCCGGCGAACGAAGCTCGCAAGATGGTCATGGAGACGATCTCGAAGTCCTACAACCGCGGCGCTTCGTGGTCTAACGACGGCGTCCTCTACGGCGCGCTCATCGTCTTGATCCTCGTGGTCGTGATCGCAGCGGCTGCTGGCGGCGGCGGCTCATCTTCAGGCTCTTCGACAACGTGCTACGACGAGTACGTCTGCTACGACTACTACGACTCGTTCGGCTTCTTCCTCTACTCTGACTGCTTCTACGAGACTTCTTGCTACTAATCCTTA
>JBKHVY010000085.1:0-10080 GCA_046569805.1 Bacteriovoracia bacterium
GGCTCATGGAATATCTGCGGCGGACAAACAGGCCATGCTGGAGGGGGGGTATCTTCAGTACATTTGGCTTGGAGCCACCCATATGCTCACAGGTTACGATCATTTACTTTTTATTTTCGGGGTCATTTTCTTTCTGACTACTTTTAAGGACATCGTCAGATTCATTAGTGTCTTTACTTTTGGACACTGTATCACGTTAGTTTTTGCGACGTTTTTCAAGGTCACTGCAAATTACTATTTAGTCGACGCGGTCATCGCGCTTAGCGTGATGTACAAGGGCTTCGAAAATATTGACGGATTTAAAAAATACTTCCAATGGCAGCCGCCCACATTACTTCGAATGGTTTTCATCTTCGGCCTCATCCATGGTTTCGGGTTGTCCACAAGGTTGCAGCAACTTCCACTGGGTGATGACAATATGGCGATGCTGTTTAGAATCCTATGCTTCAACGTAGGCGTAGAAGTCGGACAAATCGCCGCTCTCGCAGTCATGATGATTTTCCTGAGTGGCTGGAGGAAGGCGGAAGCTTTTGCCAAGTTCGCCTATGCTGCGAATGTCGCACTGGTTGCCGGAGGAATATTTCTGTTTTTCATGCAATTTCATGGCTACTGGCACACGTCTGATCCAGACGCTTTTCCGTTAAACAAGGATGATCACAGTCACATCCATATCGATATGCAAGCAGACGAGCTTAAAGATTTTCAATAACGACAACCACAAACAAAGGAGAAGAAATGAAAACAACTATTTTGATCGCATTATTGATGCTTTCTCAAGCGGCCATGGCAGGGGGGAATCACTTCCATCCAAAGAAAATTGCATCGTGCAGCGGTAACTGCACGAAAGAACAAATCTCTGCGGCCGTACCTGCCGCACTGGATGAACTTATTAACTGGGAACAGTTAGATGCAAAATGGAAAACGGCAAAATCTGAAGCCATAATCGAAAAGAAGCTCACAAAAGGTGCGAAGGCGATGCAGGCTTTTATCGTTCCGATTGTGGATTCGTCGACTTCGAAAAAGAAATATGTCTTTTTCACGCAAGACGGCACGCTCTTTAAGGTCAGCGATTCAATGGATTGATTTACGCCAGGAGGAATTTTGTCTGAAATTTTACGCTTAACAAATCTTCTTTTCATTGGAGTGATGTCGCTTGCGCCGCAAAGCTATGCAGGTGAGGGCGAAGGGCATTCCCATGCACCAGGAGGCGATCTGAAAACAATTGGAGTGGTTATTGCCGTTCTTGTCGTTGGAGGTCTCGCCATTAACTTCTGGAGCAAAAAAAAGAAGTAACCGAATTTGCGGGGCGGCTATTGGCCGCTCCGTCTTTCTAGAGTGCGGATATATTGAACGCATGCGAACTGGAGATTTTATGAAGGAGACTTTTTCTGCTCTTGCCTTTATTTTTTCTGCGACCTTCATTGGCGGGTGCACGCATAAACATCTGTTCTCCGAGGAGCAAGTTCAAAAAGACTATCCTGAAGGAATCATTGCGGAGCTTGATTCAGTGACTGTATCTCCGGGAGATCGAGTTGACTTAGTTCGGGAGACATGTCGGCGCAGAATGCCAGCCCGGGGTAGTGCTATGAAATGCACTACGGAAAAGCTCGGCGGAGCCCTAGTGATAACTCTCATTGATGATAAACACGCCGTTATTAAAACCGATGACGGAGTAGTTTATGAGAAACGGCTCAAAATTAGGAAAAGCCCGTGAGAACTTTTTTATTACGACCAATGGACATCTGAATGGCGCAAACCACACAGGAAATTAATGCCGAGACCGACGAGTCCAGTCCAACCACACATACGCATACACACGTTGTAAGGTTAAAAGGTAAATCAGGGCCTGAGTCATTGATTGCATTAGCTCTAATATTCACGATTTTTGCAATTTGGCTTGTCTTCAAGTCATACCAGCTAAAAAAGTTACGTCGGAAGAAACAAAACAAGAAATTTAGCAAAAAAGGGCGATGAGATGATGTAAATCGTTATGGGTATTTCGATCTTCAAACTCATATATATAAAGAACATCATGATTTCCGGCATTTCTATCTCCATATGCGATCATTCACAAAATATAGCTCTAGTCGCCTTCGCATGACGGGATCTTTCACCCAACTGCCGATTGGTTGCACCACTTTCGTATTCAGCACGAATTCTCTCCCGCAGTAGCTTCTTTCAAAATGGTCAAACTAGCTTTCAGACTGATTACGCTGACGTCACTTCTGACCTGAAATATTTACTTGGTGATTCTGAGTTCCTGAACCTTTCGCACCACTTTACTCGGCAAAGTTTTTGCCCATGTTAAATGATTTATATTTGAGAGTTCGAACCCTCTATTTTTCCGTCATAAGAGAATTGGCCTCGTTCTTGCTGAACCGGAAATGATGACCGCTCTCTTTTTGGGCGGAAGCAGCCAGAAAGTTGGAGCTTTCATGCAATTACAGAACGCCAGTTCAACTATGCAAGGTGATGGTGGCGTCCCTTGGTGGACGGCGCTTCCGTTCGACCTGCGCGACGTCCGTATTTCCCGAGGGTCTCGGCCCGTGGGCTTTCGTTTCTCGCAGTTTATTATTAACGTCGAAGCCGAGTTGAACGGAGCCAAGATCAGCGCTTGTGGGGAAGCCAACACTGAAGACCTTGCGATGACCAAGGCCCTTATGGAGCTAGTCGAACGCGTAAGCCTCGCGCAACGGCCATTTAAACGCACGAAAACTGCCCCAAGGACGAGCAACGGCTGGGCGGCCCATGAGACCCTACCCCAAGCAAAAAATCACGCCGTGTTTGAACTGGTCGAGCGCGATGCAGTCCTCGCTCAATGGTATCTGTCGAGCCCCTTCCTTGAGCTTTCACCCGAGGACTGGCCGGTGGAAATAGTTAAATGGGCGCAGGATGAATTGGCTTTGTCTGAATTTCCCCGGATGAGGCTTCTGCTATCCACGGAAGGACTCGGCCCGTCCCTGACGTGTCTTTTCGTGAATGACCGAGGTCGCGGGGTTTCAGGTCATGCGACAAAAGCGACCCTAAGCGAAAGCATCGAGGCCGCCATCGCCGAAACTTGCCGGGCGGCCCACCACGCTCTCCGACGGTCGTTCTGGGAGGATGCGCAAAAGCTTCGCAATCGCACGCCTGGGATTCGGGTGCAACCCGGTGCTCATGCCGTTTTCTACGCGTATTACGGGCCGTTTCCTGCGTGGATGCTCGGCGACTGCTTGTCCTGGGCCGACGCTGAAAGGATGTGGAGCCTGCGAACAGATTTATTGCGAAGCAACGAACTTTCAGAGTTCGATTTTCAGCAAACGCTAGACGAGCCGGCCGTCGTTGGTTTCGCAACTCACCCCCTAGCCTTGGAGCTGACTTGGGGGACGACGGATCTTCAAACGGTTTTGAAACGGATAGAAGGTAGGAAGTTTTCCGTCTCGATACAGAAAAGGATTCTAAACACTCAACCGCATATCATTTCCTAAAAGGGGGAAAATATGAAAAGCATGAAACCGAAATTAGGGCTCGTCATCGCCGCGGCTCTCGTGGGAATGAACCAAGCAGCGCAAGCGCAAGTGCCCATCATTCCGAACAAGTTCGTTCCCTTTGAGCGACTGTCTCCGGATATTCGAGCATATTACGAAAAGCAAATCCGTGAACTTGAAAAGAATGCTCAGATCGACTGGGAATCGGTTATCCTTGGGGTCGATGAGAACGGAGTTCTGACGCTCAAGGATCGCAAGTCCGTCGAGCTGGAAATGGTAAGCGAACCGAGTTGTTGGACGGCGCCGTTTTAAGCAATGAAGCGTTTGAAAGTTCTCTTTTTTCCGTGCGTTTGGCTATTGTCCGGAATCATGCCGGGAGAGGTTGCTATGTCAAAAGAAGCTAAAAACATCGTGAAAACCTATATGCCGTTCACGCTTCCGGTTGATCCCGCGAACGTGCGAACTCTGGTCGATCTGGACCTGTCTTATGCGCTCGGAACGACCCTCGTCGGTTGGAGTCAGACGCGGGAACTCGTTTCGGGACTAGCTGAGTCGTGGACCGTTTCCGGAGAAAAAGAGATCACCTTCAAACTCAGCGCCGCCGCTAAGTGGTCAGATGGAAGTCCTCTCACGGCGGAGCAGGCTGTGAAAAGCCTGCTCCGCGCAAAAGCCGTTCATGGCGATTCGCTAAAAACGCTTTACGATCATGTAGAATCCATCGAAGCGAAAGATGCAAATACACTCGTCTTCAAGCTGAACGTGCCCGCCGCCACAAGCGGCGTGGTTCGCAAGCTCACCGAACCTATGTATGCCATTGTCCTCGTCAAAAATGGCAATGCTCTCGATCTGACAAAGACAACGGGTCCGTTCACGCTCAAGTCTGTCTCAGATGCCGAAATCGAACTTGCCCAGAATAAGCTGTGGATTTCCCACCAGCCCAATTTGCCGACGGTCGTTCAGATACGCCGTCCACCTTCTGGAGAGGAGCTTCAGGAATCTTTCCTGAAAGATTCTTGGGCGAATTTGCTGGGCTCATCGTCACTGATTTCTGTTGATACTAACGAAAAGTTCAAGAAAGCACGCTATCAAGTTTGGCACCGCAATCTTGACAAGGTTTTTTTCTTCGCACCCGGACCTCGCCTAACGAACGAAGATGGGCGAGCTCTCTTTCAAGCCATGCAGCAAAATCTGAACCGGTCCGACATCACCAAGGGGCTGAGTGGCTTTCACTTAACTGAGCAGTTCTTCCCGCAAGGATATGTACTCTTCGATCCAGAATTCAGGAAGAGCAAATCCAATGTGAAGGTTCCGGAGGCTTTACGAAGAAAGCCTTTGGAGATTTTGGCCGCGGAATCCCGCATGAGTGAAATTTTGCAGCGGAATATCAAATCCACGATCAAGGTGTTGACCGGAGTTGAACCGATTTTCAAGCTCGTTTCGTTAGCGGAATTTGAAAAGACGCGTGCGGCGGGCAAATATGATATTGTGGCGGGCTCTCTTCCGGTCAATGACCCGAACGTGGAGGGCGCGATGGGATTTTTCTTCGGTTTAACACCGCCGATCATTCCGAACGCTGGCGACGGGCCGAAAGATTTCCAGGCCAGAGTGAAGAAGGCACGCCTGCTTTCCGATCACCTGGAGAGAAATCTTGAATATCGTCGGATCTTCACAGCGGCCGCTCAAGAAGGAACATTGTTTCCGATCTTTCATTATTCCACTGTCGTTATCGCGAAGGATGGCATCGACTTGTCCCAAGTACCGACAACCGACGAAACGGTTGCCTTCTCAAAGGTCAGATTCAAACGATGAAGAAGAGAGCCGTCACGACTATTCGAGAGTTTTTGGAGAGAAGTATCCTCAGGCAATCTCTCGTTGGTCTCACGGCCATGACCGTGCTCGCCATCACGGCGACTTTCTTCCTATCACGATACAACATGGCGAGTGACCTGCAAAAGTCGGCGACGGCCGCCGCGGAAGCGTTTCGCTCACGGATTCTGGAAGGCGACATCAAGGCGGTCGAAAGGCAGATCCACGATGTCCTTGGACTTGGTGAGGGGGAAGAGGCATTCATTTTGAATCCGGATCGGCGCCACATTTACCGATCGACATCGGATATTTTGCGAGAAAATGCGATCCAACCTTGCGAGGTCGTCGGGGCCACTTGCTTCGATGGCTACACGGGGCCTGGACGAATTTTCTTGCCGATCTATTTTGACGAAAAAAAAGAAAATCTGTTCGGCTATCTCTATCTGTCGGAGTCGGTTCAGATTGACTGGCTTTTCGTCATTCTTGTCTTTTGCATTTTCTCGCTGGGGTACGCTGCTATTTTGCTCGGCCTCAACGGAATCGCCCGCACTTCCTCGCGAAAGCTCGCGCTAGAGGTTGAGCGTTGGGCACAACGGCTTCGTCAGAACCCGAAGAGCTTAAGCCCGTTGACGCGCGCGCCTTTTGCGGAACTGCTCCCACTAAAGGATGCCATTGAAGGGTTGACCGCTCAAATCGAGGGCTACGAGAAGAAGGCCGGAGAGAAGGCGAAAGTGCTGGTCTTGCGTGGGATCGCGCACGACCTTCTGAGCCCGGTGTCGCAAGTGCAGCTTTACTTGGCGACCCTGGAGCAGCAAATGAAACTTGACCCTTCGTCTGTCGATACTCTGAGCGAGATAAAAACGGCATTGGGGAAGGTCTCGATGATCGCCTCGCAAGTCAAAGCCCTCAAAGAAGAAGACGAAACTCCGGACCTTTTGAATCTCTCCGACACGGCGGCGACGGAAGTCGAATCCCTCCGGAGGAGCGACACAATTCAGTCCAAGGGAATTCAACTAAATCTGTCCGCGGCGGACGGCGTACTTGCGCCACTCTCGCGGGCGGAAGTCGCCCGCATCATTCAGAATCTCGTTGAAAATGCCGCAGATGCCTCAAAGACCGGCTCGGCGATCACCGTCCGAGTAAAGCAGGAGGGCGAGGCATCCGTATTATCGGTCGAAGACCAGGGGCACGGGATTCCGCCTCATCTCCACCGGCAGATTTTCGAGCCGGACTTCACCTCCAAACCGTCCACGGGAACGGGGCTTGGCCTCTTTATCGTCAAGCATATCTGCGAGCAGCGCAATGGCTCGGTCAGTGTCATAAGCGAGAAGGATTTGGGAACGACGATCAAGGTCTCGGTTCCTTCGTCTGTTCAGAAAGGAGGAACTCATGCCATATAAAATCCTTATGCTCGACGATGACCTGAAAAACATCAAAGCGACGAAGGGTTTTCTCGAAGTCAATGGTTACGATGTGAGCGCCGTTCAATCTCCCGATGAGGCTTTGCAACTCCTCAAAAAAGAAGAGTTTGCTCTGGTTATGTTGGACTTCCAGATGCCGGAGACAATGGGAAATTCGGTGGCGCGAATGATCCGCGAGATTAATCCGCTTCAACAGGTCACGATGTATTCCTGCGATTATAGCCGAGCCGCCTTAAAACAAAGCTACGAAGCTGGAGCTGTGGACTTCATCGAGAAGAACTCCCAGCCACAGGAAATTTTGAACAAGGTTCAGACCTACTGCAACAGGTACGACGAGCTACTCAAGACCATCAGGCCAACCAGAAATAAGAGCGAGAATCGCCGCGTGCTCGGCTCCGTCGGCATGGAAGGACAGGCGCCTGAAATGGCGGAAGTCGCACTGAAGATCCAAAAACTCGCGGCGGCCGGAAATGTTTCCGTTCTTATTCAGGGCGAATCCGGTACGGGTAAGGAGTTGGTCGCACAAGCTCTTCACAATTTGTCCCCGCGGACCAAGGGAAAATTCATTGCCATCAACTGCGCGGCCATTCCAAAGGATCTGCTTGAATCAACTTTGTTCGGCCACAAGAAAGGGGCCTTCACTGGCGCCGTTGCCGATCAAGAGGGAAAATTTGTTGCTGCTGATGGGGGCACGCTTTTCCTCGATGAAATCGGCGACCTCTCCTTCGATCTTCAGGCAAAACTCTTGCGCGTTCTACAAGAGAGGGTCGTCGAGCCTCTCGGAAGCCGCCTGTCAAGAAAAGTGGATGTCCGAGTCATCTGCGCGAGTCACAAGAAAATTGAGGACCTTGTGAAACAAGGGCTGTTCAGGGAAGACCTCATGTATCGAATCAGGGTGACGGAAATCGAATTGCCGCCTTTGCGGAATCGAACCGAAGACATTGAGATTTTGGTCGCTCATTTTACAGGTATCTATAACAAGAAATACGGATTCAACCGTCACTTCCAGCAACGGACGTTGGATGTGTTGAAAAGGTATTCATGGCCCGGTAACGTGCGCGAGCTTGCGTCGGTCGTCGAAAAGCATCTGATCCAGGCGACCGACCCGATCGTGCGCCCGGAAGACCTCGATCTGAAGCTGTACGAGACCGAGCCGTCCTCCTCTTTGACCCTGGAGGCGCTGGAGGACCAGCAGAGCCGCGCAAAGATCGCGCACATCCAGCAGATCATCGAAGACGTTGGGGGGAATAAGGCCGAGGCCGCCCGCCGTCTGGGCGTGAAACCGACGCACCTCCAGTATTTACTGAATCAATCCAAGGCCGCTAAGAAAGCGGAGCTGGCAAAGGATAAGGCCGCCGAAGAGCTATGAGCTTAGGCACCTATAGATCGTCGAGAAGCCCAATAACGCCGTCCTTATAACCCAAGGCACGCGCCACACGGTCGATAGTTAGCACGCCCACGTTGCGGTTAGCATCGAAAATGCGGCGGATAGTGGCCCGCGAAGTGTCCGACTCCCACGCTAGCCATTCGACGGTTTCATTTTTGTCATGCAGGTGCTTGTGAATACGTTGGCCGATACGCTTGAGAAGGCGAACTTCGTCGGCTGACATCGGCGCGGGAACATTCTTTTCTTTTGATTTCATCTACTTAAAGGCTAAGGACCTTTAAGTTTCTACTGCGGCCACATATGAGCCTTTTTTATGAGGCTCATATGTGGTACAAGCAAAACTGGCCGTCTTTAGACGCCTCGGATCAGATCCTCAACGGTCAGGTCTAGAGCACGACACAGGCCTCGGAGTGTTGAGATTTTCATGTCACGTTGGCCCTCACAAACTTCGTAAAGGGTGCCCTTGGCGATGTCGTCGTGATGCTCCAAGGCGAAGGCGTCGAGAGAGGAATAGCCCTTTTCCCGAATGATAATGGTTCGTATTTTCTCACCGAGCCTCTTCAGGAAAAGTTGGTCGGCCTTGGTCAGCTTCTTCGTCATAAATTCGTCCGTTCGTAGGACCTCAATTTAGCGAAGTCGCACCAATAAAAAGTCCGAGTATAGGACGAAATGGGCGAAGCTCTGATAAAGGGGGCAGGAGATGATGAAGGATTGCAGAGTTTTAATTGTCGATGACGTACCCGATGTCAGGCTTCTTTTGCGAGCTTCCATAGGGAGGAAGTTCCCGAGACTTCAAATTGATGAAGCCGAGTCAGGACGAGAGGCATCTATGCGTCTTGAGGGTTCGGTTTATCGTTTCGTCATTAGTGACCAAGAGATGCCGGATGGTACGGGCTCATGGCTCTACCAGTTCATGTGCGAACATTGCCCTGCAATCCCCTTGGTGATTTTCACCTCCTGCCCCGAGAGATTTTGTGGGAACATCGGCGGCACACTTCGAGCGATTATTCCGAAAACCGATCTAGGCGGTGTGATTTCTGAGCTGGAAAAGGTGTGTTGCTGTGGAGCTGAGACATAGATGAAAAAAGCGTTGGTTCAAAGGGAGGCTAATCCCATCCTTCCGTCTGAGGCGGAAGAAAAAAAGCAGGTCAAAGCCGAGATCGAGGAGAGGCTTAACGACACTATTTTAGCTTGTACGCTCGCCCTCAAAATCGTCAGAAACTCAGATAAACCCGTCGGTGCCTTGATGGACGAATTGATGACGCTGGAGATGAACGTCGGCAGCTTCATCGGACAGGCTTTGCAGACTCGGCCCGAGGAGCTGAAGACGGCCGCTCGCGGGGCCTTAGCCGGTGTTTTCTCAACGATGTCCCTCGATAATCAACGCACGCGAAATGCTCGAATAGTGACGCCCCTAGAACAAAAGCAAATACCTGCCTCTCCAAAGAAAAAACCGACGCGAACAACCACAAAGAAGTCGCGCCGGTCTAGAAAAGCTAAGAAGTCCTGAGTTTAATTTTATCGCCCGTTTTCTGGCTTTTTCCTCTGAAGAGAGCGGGTCATTCCCGTCAAGGACGGTAATCCTTGGGCGGATTTCTCAAGCGCAGCCTTTCGGACAGAATCGTGAAACTCTTTGAGGGCGGCAGTTCCGCCGAGAATGGACGCGATAATAACGATGGCGCTGATGATTTCCTTCATCTTTAGTTCTCCTTTATTTGGGTTATGCGCTGATGCGGCCGTGGCTCTGTTCCAGGGCGAACGCAAAGACTTTTTCGATCTCGGCCTCGCTCAGGTGCCGGAGCAGAACGCCCAGTTTGTAGCGGGTGGGAATGTTTTTTGACCTTTTGTCCTCCGTCGTGAAGTTTTTGAAGCTCGCCGGGCTGTAACCGTAGAGCCTCATCAGCTTGTCCCGGAGATCGTTGGAGAGCGGCTTTACGCCGGTTTCAAGATAAGACAGATAGCAGCTCGAAAGCCCAACCTTACCGGCGGCATCTCCTAT
>JBKHVY010000086.1:0-10019 GCA_046569805.1 Bacteriovoracia bacterium
AATTGGCGCAAATGCCGAAGAAGCCGAAAGAATCTGGGATGATTTTAAGCACCGTCCTGGCGCGATGTTTTATCCAGGTCTTGGACACTCGCCCTATACCACCATTATTTCTTCTGAATCAGCCCTGCTGCAGCGCTTTCGAGTTTTGTCGCAATTGGTCTATGATTCTCGCCCGGCGATTATTATCACTTCCTATGAAGCGGCATGCCTTTATGTGCCACCGCGAAATTTTTTTGAAACCTACTCACTTTGTCTAAAAATTGATGACATTGTTTCGCCGCAACAATTATCCGAAAAGTTGGTTGCTCTAGGCTATCGATCAACTCCCTCAGTAGAGGAGCCCGGTACTTTTGCTCGAAAAGGCGAGGTCTTTGACATCTTTCCCCTTCGTGACCGGCCGGTTCGGTTGCATTATTTCGATGATCTGATTGAGAGCATTTCCGAAATCGATACCAGCACCCAGAAGACCATCGCAGATCACAAGCTTAACGAAGTTATTATTGCACCTGCGCCTGGCATTTTTACGCGAGAAGAATTCCATGGAACTTTGCGAGAAAACATCCCCCAGGCACAGCCTCAGTTCAAGCACCGCTACGATATCCGCAAAGGCATCTTCCAGCAGTTAAACCAGGGTCTTCTTTTCGAAAACTATCCGGTGTTTACTCCGCTTTTCTTCAGTAACCCCTCTACGCTCATCGATTTTTTTGGCCAAGAACTCCTGATCACAGAAATAAATCGAAACAACGCTCGCCAGGAGTGGGACTTAACCTACTCGCAGTGGGCCCAGGAGTTTGATCTAGAGGCCGGCAGAAATGAGTCCTCGGTGGTTTTACCAGGTCCCGCAAAAATAGCGCGTGAAAGCCTCGAACCCCGATCAGCGCTTCGCCTGGTGGTAGACGCACTTGATATCACGGTCGACCTGAATGAGAAGATCACGAATGATGTGCACCTCGGCCTCGTGAGTCTCCGCAACCAAATCATCGGGAAGATCCAGTCTCGGCTCGGTAGCGTTCCCGATAACAAGTTCGCCTACATCAAGGCCATGTTTGCCGCCCTTAAAGAAGAACTGCGGCTTGGGGCAAATCTCCTCATCGTACACCGGGGTGCCTCCTCGCGGACGGAGATCGAATTCCTCATGAAAGAGAACGATCTGATGGTAAGCGGTCCACAGATCTCCTGGCTGCAGTTTCCATTGGCGGAAGGCTTCTACTACAAAGCTGAAAACCTGTGGGTCCTGAGCGAATCGGATCTATTTGCGGCCAAACAAAAGAAAGCCAAAAAAACTGCAAGCACCAATCACGACCTTTTTGCCGAGCAACTTGCGACACTAAAGATCGGCGACTTCGTTGTCCACCGAGACTTCGGGATCGGTATTTACCGAGGCCTAGAGAGCCTAAAGATTGGCGACCAAGAATCAGATTTCTTGGTCATCGAGTACGAGAACAGAGACAAGGTTTACGTTCCCGTTTATCGATTGAACCTGGTCCAGAAGCACGCCGACGCGAGCGCCGGCGCTCGCGTTGCAAACCTTCAGTCGAAGAAGTTCTCTGAGGCCAAGGCGAAAGCACGTCAGTCAGTAAAGAAGCTTGCCTTTGATCTTCTGCGACTTCAGGCTGAACGCAAGCTCTCTGGCGGATTCCCATTTTCGCCCCCGGATCATCTCTACCGTGAGTTCGAGATGTCATTTCCGTTCGAGGAAACACCAGACCAACTCAAGGCCATTAACGATGTCCTCGACGACATGCAGGCCCAGTATCCGATGGATCGTCTCGTTTGTGGCGACGTCGGTTTCGGCAAAACGGAAGTAGCAATCCGTGCTTCTTTTAAAGCTGTCCTCGATAAAAAGCAGGTCGTAATTCTCGTTCCGACGACCGTTCTCGCACTTCAGCACTACAATTCTTTTAAACGCCGGTTCCAGAACTTCCCCGTGACGATCGACATGCTTTCTCGCTTCAAGTCCGCCAAAGAAACGCGCGAAGTACTTGAAAAGCTCAAGGAAGGAAAAATAGACATCGTCGTTGGTACGCACGCAGTTCTGGCAGAAAAAGTAGAGTTCCAGGATTTAGGCCTTGTCGTTATTGATGAAGAGCACCGCTTCGGCGTGAACCATAAAGAAAAGCTTAAGGTCCTCAAGAAGGGTGTCGATGTCCTAACGATGACGGCAACCCCGATACCTCGAACCATGCAAATGTCGTTTATCGGCGTGCGAGACATGTCGATTATTCAGACGCCACCGCCCAGACGACAGACGATCAAGTCCTACATCATCAAAGAAGACGACATTACACTCCGGTCGGCGATCGAGAAGGAACTCGGTCGCGGGGGCCAGGTATTTTACGTTCACAATCGCGTTCACGACATCGAGGAGCACGAAATCTATCTAAAAAAGCTCGTTCCGCGTGCCCGCATCACGGTTACCCATGGGCAACTGCCCGAAAGAGAACTCGAAAAGCGAATTAACGACTTCATTGAACACAAAAGCGACATACTTCTCTCGACGACGATCATCGAATCGGGGATCGACATTCCGAACGCGAACACCATGATCATCGATCGCGCTGACACCTATGGCCTCGCTCAGCTGCACCAGCTACGCGGTCGAATCGGACGCTCTGACCGAAAAGCCTACGCGTATTTCATGGTTCCGGAGAATCGACTTCTGACTGAAGTGGCAACACGAAGACTTCAGGCGCTGCAGACTTACGCCGACATGGGATCAGGCTTTTCGCTTGCTTCCGCGGACCTTGAGATTCGAGGTGCCGGAGATATTTTAGGAGCAGAACAACATGGTCACGTCGACCAGATCGGGCTTGAGCTCTACATGGATCTTCTCCAAGAAGCAGTTCAAGAGCTTAAGGGTGAACAACGCTTATCTGCGCGCAACATCGAGATTCAGGCACCCTTCAACGCCTTCATACCCAACAACTACATTTCTGATCACTCAACTCGGCTTAAGTACTACAAACGACTTTCGAACGCCGAGAGCCTCGACCGTCTAGAAGAACTCAACTCGGAAATGGCCGACGTGTTTGGTCTTATCCCGAAGGAAGTCGAAGCGCTCCTCGCCATTCTCAGGGCGCGCATTTGGTTCAGGCCCCTGGGCGTGCGACTTGTAAAAGTCAGCGGTAACACACTGACTTTGTTCTTCGCGCAGGACATTTTGGAGGCGAACGAGAGTCTCCGTGACCGCGTGCTAAATCTGTTCATGGGCAAACCGAAGCTATACAAGATCAATCCAGACGCCTCCATACTCTGCTATTTCAAAGAAACCGTGAGTCAACACATGCTCCTAGAGTTCGCGAAACATGTTGCGGGGCAAATTGGGGCATGATAGCGTTTTTACTAGGACTTTTACCTTCGAGGACGCACATGAAAGCAATTTACTTCGCTTTGGCGATGACCCTGACTTCTTCTTTTGCTCAGGCCCCTGCTGATGCTGTGGCGACGGTGAATGGAAAGAAAATCACCAAAGCCCAATTGGAAGAGTACCACCAACAAAACCTCCGCTTCGTTTCACAGCGCAAGATCACTCGTGAAGTTTCCCTCGATGATTTGATTAATCGCGAACTCGGGATTCAAAAAGCGCGTAAGGGCGGCCTCGACAAGGACCCGGTTGTCGCCGCGAAGATGGAAGAGGTTCTTTACCACGCGCAGATTTCCAAGGACCTCGAAGGCGAACTCAAAAAAATCACGGTTTCTGATGACGAGGTCAGAAGCTACTATTCCGACAACAAGGAATACCGTACAGCGCACATCCTTTACCGTCTTCGCGTGCAACCAAGTGAGCAGGACGTTAAGCAAGCTCTCGAGCAATCGCTTTCTATCTACGAAGAAGTAAAGAAAAACCCAGAGAGCTTCGCGACACTTGCGAACAAGTACTCTCAGTCTACCGCTGCCCCAGTGGGCGGAGACCTCGGGTTCCAGCCACCGACACGCCTTGCCCCTGAGTACTATGCAGAAATCAAGGGCCAGAAAGTCGGCTACATCACACGTCCTTTCAGAACGCAGATGGGAATGCATATCGTGAAGGTTCTTGGGGTTAAGGATTTCGCGCAGATCGACAAGAATCTCTATAAGAAAATCATTTACGATCAAAAGCGCGATGCGATCCTCGCGAACTACTTCAAGGCACTGCAGAAGTCTGCGGACATCAAGATTAACAAGAACCAGTTGTAATGCTTTTCCTCGTTCTATCTCTTCTTCTGGGCTCGGCTCCGGCCGAGGCCCAGGAAAAGCTGCTCGATAAAATTGTGGCCGTCGTAAATGGTAGGGTATTCTCGCTCTCTGAGCTTACGCGCGTGGAAGCGACCATGCCTGCTCGTCGCGAGATTTCCCCATTCCTTTACTCAAAGGCTTCGTACCAGAAATCTGAAGTTCTCGACCTCATGGTGAACACTTTCATCATCCGTGACAAGCTTGGCGCTCAAGGCTACGTGATTGGTGATGACGCCGTCGAATCGAGGATCCGCATGACTGAGGAAAAGCTGGGCCTTAACCGCGACAGCCTCCTTGAGTTCTTGAAGTCAAAGGGCATCACCTACGAGGAGTACTTCGAGGTCACCCGTGAAGCGATGGAATACAACCTGTTCACTACGCGCATCATTGGCCCCCTCGTAACGGTCACCGAGCAAGAACTCAAGAATGAGTTCTACAAGCGCTACAGCAATAATAAGGCGCTGAGCTTCACCTACAACCTCATCGATTTTTCAGTACCCGCACCAACGAAGGACGTTGACCCTAAGACCTTCATCGATGCGCTCAAAGAGTATCAGATCACCGGAAGACTTGGGTTTGGGTTTACGGATCTCGACGCGAGTCCGATTGATGCCATAAAAGAAGATGGCCTTGCAGCTGCCATTGCGACGGCCCTGACCGGCACCCCAGAAGGAAGCTTCACTCCGGCCATCTTGCTCGGTGATCGCCTTCACAGTTTCTACGTGAAAAACAAGGACCTGGTTGAATCTCAAGCCTATCTTCAGAGCAAGGCACGCATCGAGGAAGAGCTCTTCGCCCAGAAGAGTTTTTCTCTTATGGGTAACTGGTTTGACCGCGAATACGCGAACTACTACATCAAAAAAACTCTATGATCATTGTGACCCAGGGACACGAGAAGGGCATTGGCCTTGAGGTGTTCCTGAAGGCACTCTCACTTGCACCGAGCAATTGGTTGCCTGAACTTTGCCTTGTTGCTCACCGCCCGACGCTAGAAAAGCACATTCGTATCCTTGGATTATCCATGTCGATTGAAGGTGACGTGCTTCGCTTCCCGAACGGATCCCTGCGCTGCTCGTGGATCAAAACCAGTCCACGGCTTCCGCTCTCAAGTGTGGCCATGGAAGTTGCCCTTACTCATGTTGGCGATGCACGGCGGAATGTCCTCTTTACATTACCGACGACTAAAGATGACCTTAGAAATCCACAAAAGCCCAGAGAACGCTACCTGGGACACACGGAATATCTCCGGTCGCGGGCGAAGAGTCCGGAGCTTGGGATGTTCTTCTCTTCTTCGAATTTGAACGTCTTACTCCTTACGGATCACGTGCCACTTCGCGAGGTACATAAGCAGTTAACGCCGAGCTTATTCTCCAAGAAGCTTACCACCTCACTTAGGGCCTTGAACGTGCTTGAGCCTCAGTTGCGTCACGGCTTGATCGCGGGCATAAACCCGCATGCAGGAGAGGCAGGGCTTCTTGGAAAGGAAGAGCTCAAACTCCTTCCAGCATTAAAGAAGATTAAAATTCCAAGAATCAGGCTCAGTGGTTTTTATCCCGGAGATACGCTCGTGCAGCAGAAGCGCAGCAGTGCGGAATTTCTCATTTATACGCACCACGATCAAGGGCTGGCGCCGTTTAAGGCACTCATGGGAACACTTGGCGCAAACATCACCCTCGGCCTGCCTTTTGTTCGTCTGAGTGTTGATCATGGGACGGCATTCGCTCTCTATGGTAAAAATATGGCTGATCACCGAGGGGCATTCTACTGCCTTCGGAAGGCGATCGGTTACCAGGAGCTCATGAGTGGAAAAGATTCAGATCACAAAAGCACGCGTTCACAATCTTAAGTCGATCGACGTTTCTATCCCACGCCATACACTTACCGTTATTACCGGCCCATCTGGTTCCGGCAAATCCTCACTCGCGTTCGATACCATTTACGCCGAGGGCCAGCGTCGCTACATCGAATCGCTTTCATCGTATGCGCGCCAGTTCATCGGCCAAATCGAGCCACCAGACGTAGAAAGCATCACCGGCCTTTCACCTGCGATTGCGATTGACCAAAAAAGCACCACGAAAAATCCACGCTCGACCGTAGGCACGATTACTGAAATCTACGACTACATGCGACTCTTGTGGGCGCGTCTCGGTATTCCCCATTGTCCAGAGACTGGCGATGCAGTTCAACGCCAGACACCACAGCAGATTATCGAGCGCCTCCTCACCCTCAAAGATGGAACGAAGCTCCAACTACTCTCACCAGTCATTCGCCAAAAGAAGGGTGAGCACAAAGAAGAGATGGCGAAGTACCAGGTCCTCGGGTTCTCCCGTGTACGGGTCAACGGCGAAGTCAAAAACCTCGACGATGGCCTCGTCATCCCAAAGGCGAAGTTCAACGACGTCGAGCTCGTCGTGGATCGCATAGTTCTTAAGGACGGCGTGCGGGCGCGTGTCGCAGATTCGGTGGAATACGCCCTGAAGCTCTCTGACGGGTACCTCATCGTCATCGCAGACGATAAGGAAATCTTCTTCTCGGAGAAGAACTTCAGCTTCCGCACTAACAAATCCTATCCAGACCTCGAGCCGCGGCTTTTTTCTTTCAACTCGCCGCTTGGCGCTTGTTCAACCTGCAATGGTCTCGGGATGACCAAGAACTTTGACATGGACTCGATTGTCACCGATGAGAATCTCTCCATCAATGACGGTGCCGTTGCTCCGCTGAAGAAGAGTTCTTTCCTTATGCAGATGGTGAAGAGCATCGCAGCGGCAGAAAACATCGATCTCGATAAACCTCTCAAGAAAATTAGCGAGAAGTTTAAGACCATCCTCTTTGAAGGCTCCGACAAAATTTATACCTATAAATTCGAGTCTGAGAACACGACCTTCAACTTCAAGAAGGAGTTTCCCGGCGTGATGGCTTGGCTCGAAAAAAAGTATCACGAATCGGAGTCAGACAAGGTTCGCCTCGACCTCGAGGAATTCATGCTCATAAAGAAGTGTCCCGCATGTGGTGGCCGTAAGCTCAATGCATTCGCCCTGGCCGCGACAGTCAACGGAAATAATATCATGGAGATCTGCGACCTACCGGTCTCAGAGGCATACGCCTTTTTCCGGGCGTTAAGTTTCAAGGGAGCAGAAGCCGTCATCGCACAGAAGCTTCTGAAAGAGATCCGCGACCGTTTGAACTTCCTCCTCAACGTTGGCCTCGACTACCTCACGTTGAATCGCGACGCAGTGACACTTTCGGGCGGGGAGTCGCAACGCATTCGCCTAGCGACCCAAATTGGTTCTGCGCTCTCAGGAGTCCTCTACGTCCTCGATGAGCCAAGCATTGGCCTTCATCAGAGAGACAACGAAAAGCTCATCCAAACGCTAATTAATCTTCGTGACATCGGCAACACCGTGATCGTGGTCGAACACGACGAGGATACTATGCGCGCAGCAGACTGGTTGATCGACATGGGTCCGCACGCGGGAGTCCACGGAGGCGAGATCGTCGCAGCGGGAACCCCCGCTGCCATCGCAAAGGACCCGAAGTCGATGACTGGAAAGTTTCTCTCAGGGAAAGAGAAAATCGAAGTCCCCAAGAAGCGACGATCTTTTTCTGACAAGCTCGTCCTGCTTGATGCGAAGGAGCACAATCTCTCGGGTGTCACCCTCGAGATTCCCGTTGGAACCATGACCTGCCTCACCGGAGTTTCGGGTTCCGGTAAGTCGACGCTTGTGCATCGGATTCTCATCCCCGCAGTAAAAACCTATCTTTCACGCGGCCGCCGGCCTAGCACTGCGAACTATCGGGCGATCACGGGCGTAGATAAATTTCAGAGCGTAATCGAGCTCGACCAGGCACCTATCGGGCGAACACCTCACTCGAACCCCGCAACCTACACCGGGCTCTTCGACGACATTCGCAATATTTTCTCACAGACAAACGAGTCCAAGGTGCGTGGCTACAAGCCGGGACGCTTTAGCTTTAACGTTAAGGGTGGCCGCTGCGAGACTTGCGAAGGCAACGGAAGCCTCAAGATAGAAATGCATTTCCTACCTGATGTCTATGTTCAGTGCCAGGACTGCGCTGGAAAGCGCTACAACCCAGAGACTCTTTCGATCCTCTACCGCGGAAAGAACATCGCTGATGTTCTAGATATGTCGATCGAAGAAGCGGTCACATTTTTCGAAAACCACACCAAAGTTGCTCGGACCCTGAGAGTTTTAAATGAGGTTGGACTAGGCTACATAAAGCTTGGCCAGCCAGCGACAACGCTCTCTGGAGGTGAAGCCCAGCGCATGAAACTCTCACGCGAACTTTCGAAAGCGGTAAAGGGAAATACCCTTTACGTACTAGATGAACCGACAACCGGCCTACACTTCAACGACATTCGAATTTTGCTCAAGGCGCTTAATCGCCTGGTTGACCTAGGTCATACGCTGCTTGTGATCGAACATAATCTTGATGTGATAAAAACGGCAGATTGGGTAGTCGATCTTGGGCCTGAAGGCGGCAAGGGTGGGGGAGAAATTGTAGCGAGCGGAACACCTGAACAGGTGGCGAAGTCGAAGCGCTCCCACACTGGACGGTTTCTGGCGAAGATGCTTTAAAATAAAAAAGGGCTCCCTTGGGAGCCCTTCTTTTTTAACTTTTGCCAGAGGCAAAAAATTAGAGAGTCGGCTTGATCAAGAACGCGATAACGAACGCGTAGATCACGAGAGATTCGATCAGAGCGAGAGCAATGATCATCGGCGTGAAGAGCTTGTCAGCAGCAGCTGGGTTACGAGCGATACCTTCGAGAGCTACTGAAGCAGCCTTAGACTGAGCAGCAGCGCCGCCGATGGCAGCAGCAGTAATAGTAGCGCCAGCAGCGATTGCGAGCCATGCATTCAATTCCATTGTCGTATCCTTTTTTTGACCCGTGGGTCGGTTAAATAAAAAACTTCATCGATGCTCTACTTAGTGGTGGGCGTGCTCTTCATGATCGTGATGAGCCGTCGCAAGACTAATATAAACCATTGTCAGAAGCGTAAAGACGAAAGCTTGCATAAAACAGACGAACAGACCGATCACGTAGAACGGAATCGGAACGATGTACGGAACGAGGTTCGAGAAAATCGAGAGAACAAGGTGATCCCCCTCCATGTTCCCTTTCAAGCGAAGACCCAAAGAAAGAGGGCGCACACCGTGAGAAATCAATTCAATAGGTAGGATCAGGATGGCGAGGTACCAAACTGGTCCCATGAAGTGCTTTATGTGACCAATAAGACCCTGCTCTTTGATGCCGTGGTAGTTGTAGTAAAGAAATACAAACGTCCCCAGAGCAAGAGTCGTGTTGAAGTTATCTGTCGGAGGAAGGAAGCCCGGAATGAGTCCAATTACGTTGTTAAAGAAAATGAAAGAAAAGAGCAAAACAATTACGGTGTAGTACTTCTTCGCCTGCTCTTCACCCATGATGTTACGAGCGAGGTTGTAGATGAACTGACCTAAGGCTTCGACCAGGTTACGAAATGTAATGCCACGGTCTGGTACAGCGATGTTCTTTACGCTTGAACTCTTAGAGCGATAAATGACGCCCATAACGAGAAACAAAATGCCCACAAGCCCGAAGGTCATGACGTGCTGAGGAACGTGAAGCACGTGCTCAAGCTGACCCAAGAAAGTATAGCCAGCTGCGAGGGCAACTGATGGAAATAGGGCAAC
This sequence comes from Bacteriovoracia bacterium, assembly GCA_046569805.1. GTDB lineage: Bacteria > Bdellovibrionota > Bacteriovoracia > Bacteriovoracales > Bacteriovoracaceae > UBA6144. Next base: position 9,907 of record JBKHVY010000086.1, read on the forward strand.
TGCAACGAGAGAAATTAAACGGATCATTCTGTTGAGCCTTTATTGGTGAAATCGCCTATGTTTTTAATACTCAGAATGAGGATAATCAATTGAAATGTGAAGAGAATCATCCC
>JBKHVY010000087.1:0-9998 GCA_046569805.1 Bacteriovoracia bacterium
CGGAGCCTGTAAATTTTTACTTACGACAGGAGCCGGAAGGTCAAAAACGCCATCACCCAGGCGAGGACCAGTGTATAAATTACCATGAGCGAGGGCGCCGTCCAGCCCCCAGACTCACGCCGGATGACGGCGATGGTGGAGATGCACTGAGGGGCGAAGATGAACCACACGATCAGCGAGGCGAGCGTCGCCAGCGAGTATTGCTTCGCCAGGATCGTCGTCAACTGACCGGCCTGGTCTTCCTCGCTGCCCTCCACGGCGTACACCGTAGCAAGAGACGCCACCAGCACCTCACGGGCACCGAACGCCGGGATCAGCGCCGTATTAATGCGCCAGTCAAAGCCTAACGGAGCGAACACCGGCTCGAAGGTGCGTCCGATCATTGCAGCGTAAGAAGTTTCAACAGAAGAGAGGGTTCCGTCGCTCTGACGTGGAAAGGACACGAGGGCCCAGATCACGATGGAGAGCACGAGGATCACTTTCCCGGCGTTGGTGAGGAAGATCTGCGCTTTGTTGAGGAGGCTCCTTGCGACGTGCTTGAGCGTCGGAAGCCGATACGGCGGGAGCTCCATGAGGAGCATCGACGGAGCTTCGTGGGGGAGCACTTTGCGCAAGACCGCAGCCACGAAAATCGACGTAAGCATCGGTACGACGTACAGCCCGAGCATCATCAATCCCTGCGCCGAGAACGGTCCGACGCCAGCGGAGCTCGGAATGAGCGCCGCCACTAAGAGAGTGAACACTGGTAGCCGCGCGGAGCACGTGGTGAGCGGAATCACCAGCATCGAGATGAGGCGCTCGCGCCGATCTTCGAGGATCCGCGTTGCGAGCACGCCGGGGATCGCACATGCGTGGCTCGAAAGCAGAGGAATCACGGCCTTGCCCGGGAGACCCAGCTTGCGCATGAATCCATCCATGAGAAACGCCGCTCGGCCGAGGTAGCCTACGTCCTCGAGCAGCTGGATGAAGAGAAAGAGAATGAGGATCTGCGGCAGGAAGACGACCACGCCGCCCACTCCGCCGATGATGCCGTCGACGAGTAAGCTCCGCAGCAGCTCGTGGGTCACTTGTCGCGAGAGAGCTTCTCCGGCGAGGACGAATGCCGCCTCGATCAAGTCCTGGAGCGGGCCCGCCCACGAGAAAAGCGCCTGGAACATCAGGAGGAGCACCGAAAAGAGCACCACGAAACCCCAGAAGGGGTGAATCACAATATTGTCGATTCGTTGGGTTAGTGAATCGGCCCTGAGCGGTGTTTCGATGATGTCAGCGAGCCAGCTGTCGATGTGGGAGAATTTCTCCTTCACGTAGGCCGGTGATTTTATCTTTTTCTGAAACCCATCAGGCACGATGATGTTCGGGACTTCGAAGGTACTGAGCTGCCCCTCGAGGACGAGCTTCAGATCTTGGATCCCCTCGCCGGTCACCGGAGACACAGGGACAACGGGACAGCCCGAAAGTTCGCTAAAGCGCTCGATCCGCAACTTCTGACCGCGCCGGCGTGACTCATCGATTTGTGTCAGAGCAATGATCGGTCTATGGCCTAGCTCGAGGATCTGCAGCAGAAGATAGAGAGACTTCTGGAGATGAGTCGCGTCGAGCACCAGCACGAGAGGCCCCGCCTCTCCCCGCTTACCCGTGATCCAGTCTCGGGCGACTTTCTCGTCGAGGGTCGCGACGTCGAGAGAATAGAGGCCCGGCAGGTCGACCAGTTCACACGCAGCAGTCGCGAGAAGCAGACGCGCCGACTTCTTTTCCACGGTGACACCCGGGAAGTTCGCAACTTTCTGGAAGCTTCCCGTAAGGGAGTTAAAGAGGGCCGTTTTTCCGACGTTCGGAGAACCGACGAGCGCGAAGTTCATTTACTTAATTTCTCGACTTTGATGAGTTCAGCCTCGTGGCGAGCAAGAGCGATACTGAGGCCGCGGATACGGACGAGATAAGGACTTTTGACCAACGGGGCGACGGCCTGGCAATCGAACTCCATGCCATCGACGAACCCGAGCTGTCGCAAGCGCGCACCTAAGACTGAATCTTCGGTCACGGCGAGGTGGAGGATCCGATAGCTCTGTGAGGGCACGACATCAGTAAGAAACATCATGGGGTTTGATATACCAAACAAGTTTCTGCCAGGCAATGAGGGGCCCACAAAATCTTAACCTGGCCTAAGCGCGCAAGGTCTTGTTATCACCATGAAAAATTCATTGCCGGGAGTTCCGTATGTGGCGTTCATATTTTTTTCTACTTGCCTTGGCCCTATCCTGCGCGACTCCATACCGCAGCGACAAGACCTATAACATTACCCTCCTGCATACGAACGATCACCACGGTCGTTTCTGGTCTAACCATGACGGCGAGTGGGGCCTACCGGCCCGCCTGACGCTCATCAACCAACTGCGTGAGACGGGTGAAAAAAATGATGCTCACGTTCTCCTCCTCGACGCCGGTGACGTCAACACGGGGATCCCACAGTCAGACATGCTCGACGCCGAACCGGACTTCAAAGGTATGGCAAAAATTGGTTACGATGCGATGGCCGTGGGTAACCACGAGTTCGATAATTCTCTCGAAGTGATTCGCAAGCAGGAATCCTGGGCCGGCTTTCCATTCCTCTCGGCCAACATCTACAGCAATGGCAAGCGCCTGTTTAAACCTTATATCATCAAATCCTACGGTGGCCTTAAGGTCGCAATCCTGGGTCTGACGACCAAAGACACCCCACTCAAGTCCAAGATGGAAGGCCACAAAAATGTCGAGTTCCGGGATCCGATCGAAGAGGCGAAGCTCTTGGTTCCGCAACTCAACAAAGAAGCACACCTGGTGATCGCCGTGACACACATGGGTCACTTCCCCAACGAACAACACGGGGCCGACTCGCCGGGCGACGTGACCTTGGCGCGCCAAGTTCCTGGCATAGACGTGATCATTGGTGGCCACACACAAAAGCCTCTCTTTAAACCCGACGTGCAGAATGGAACTGTCATCGTACAGGCGTATGAGTGGGGCAAGTACGTGGGTAAGGTGGACCTCGCCGTAAGGAATGGGAATGTTGAGCTCCGCAGCTACGAGTTGATTCCCGTGAACCACAAGAATGATCCTAAAAAAATCACCGAGGACACTAGTCTCAAAGACTTCCTCGCTCCGTTCAAGGCCCGCGGAGATAAGACCCTTCTCATTGACGTCGGTGAAACGGAAGAAGCTTTGATCGGAGACCGTGGCGTGATTCGTATGCGTGAGACGAATCTCGGTAATCTTGTGACCGAAGCCTACCGCCAAAAGTTCAAAGCTGATCTCGCGGTCTCAAACTCCGGCGGTATCCGCGATACCATCCGCGCCGGGAAAATTAACTATGAAAGCGTCCTGACCGTACTGCCCTTCGGGAATGACGTTGTCACCGTGAAGCTCAACGGTGCTGAACTGAAGAAGTACCTGACCAGAGTTCTTTCTGAGATGCTTCCTGGCAGCGGAAGTTTTCCACAGTTCTCGGGCCTTGAAGCGACCTTCAACGCCAAGACTAAGTCATTTTCCAAGTTAGTGGTCGCTAACAAACCACTGGATCCAAAGAAGCAGTACACGGTTGCTCTCCCGAGCTTTATTGCGGGCGGCGGCGATGGTTGGCCTGATCTTCGCGGATACACCATGCAGAACTACGGCTTCATGGATGCAGACATCCTGCGCGACTTTTTCTCGTCCAAGGGCGTCATAAAGAAGGGTGAGTTTGGTCCTTTCGGAAAAGTGTCGGTTAAGTACTAGTTAAGAATGATTCCTGGTCTGGACTATTATCTCGGATCGCGAGAGCATTGAAGAAACCAAGGACGGTTCCATGCTGCTTCGAACTCTCGCGATTCTTCTTGTCTCTCTCCCAACCTTCGCGCAAGTCTGGCTACCTCAGGAGGAGACTCCGAGCGAGATCGTCAATCACAGCGCCATTACCGTTGGCTACAATGAGGACCACGAAGTCGCGAACTGGGTCGGCTACGTGCTGCGCCGAGAGCACCTACAAAATTGTGTCGAGCGGTCGAATAGCTTCAAAGAAGACCCCCGACTTCGTACCGGCAGCGGAACTCCCGAAGACTACAAAAGCTCGGGTTACGACCGGGGCCACCTCGCTCCGGCCGGAGACATGAAGTGGTCACGTACGGCCATGCGTGAAACTTTCTACATGAGCAATATTTCTCCGCAGACGGGGAAGATGAACCGTGGCCAGTGGGCGCAGCTTGAGGTCTTGGTGCGCGCGTGGGCCAAAGACGCCGAAGAGACGATCGTGTTCACGGGCACCATCCTCGAGGGGAAACTTCCTCGTATCGGCAGAACCGGAATCAGTGTTCCGAACGAACACTACAAGGTCCTCCTGCGCTCGAAGAACGGAGAGCTGCACGCCATCGGATTTTTAATGTCACGGAACCCAACCGGAACAGGAATCGAGACCTATGCTCTTCCCGTTCGCGTGATCGAAGGTCTCGCAGGATTAGACTTCTTCCCGCACCTCCCGGAAGAGATGCAAGACAAGGTTGAGACGCAGATCGACTGGAATGAGTGGAACTTCAAGGCCCGCTTCAGTTACGACCCGTGCTCACGCTAGAGGAAGTTCTACGACAAACGTCGTGAGCGGAGCTGCCTCATCAAGGTACAAGCGACCGCCGTGGCCACGCATGATCGTCTGCGAGATGCTCAAGCCTAGCCCGGTGCCCTGGCCCGTTTCTTTAGTGGTGAAGAACGGTTGAAAGATTCGCTGCCGGTTCGCAGGCGGAACCCCCCTGCCCGAGTCCGCGACGCGGATCGAAACGGTCGCGGGCCCGACGACGACGGAAACCTCGACTCTCTTCTCCGGGGCATCGACGACGGCGTGAAAAGCGTTCGTCAGGAGGTTGAGGAGGACCTGGGAGATCTCCACGGGCCGGCACAGCACACGCAGACCCTCCGGTCCAGGGTTGAAGAAAAAAGCGATGTTGTGGTCTCGGAACTTTTCGTGCGTGAAGTCCAGCGCGTCGGTCACGACCGTGTTCACCACCTCGGGACTCAGCTCGTCGAGGGATGAATCGCGAGAGATCCGGCGCATCGACTGTACGATGCGCGAGATGCGCAGAAGCGTTACCGACGACCGCTCCAGGTACTGCGAAAACGTCGTCGGATCGAACTGATTGCGCTTGAGGCTCTTCTGCATGAGGTCCACGAAGCCCTTGACGATGCTTAGCGGATTATTGATCTCGTGAGCGATCCCTCCGGCCATCTCACCGAACGCCGTGAGCTTCGTGGTCTGACTGAGCTTGAGCTCTGCGTTCTTTCGTTCTGTAATATCATCACACAGGATGACGACGCCACCGATCTCTCCTGAAATGTTGTGCCAGGGCGCTAGTTGCCAGCAAATCCAAGTCTCATCTCCGCTATGGCCGACAACGCACTCTTCTGCTTGCGTGACGACTTCACCCTTCAGGGCTCGCAAAAGGCGCTCTTTCCATTCTTCGAGGAAGTAAGGCGAGCAATCCCAAACACACTCTCCGATCGGCTCGGTGCGTGTACTCGGAAAGTTCCGGTGCCAAGACTCAGAGATCGCAAGGAAACGCATCTCCCGATCGAGCATGGCAAGCGAAACGGGCAAGGCGCTTAGAAGGGCCTTAAGCTGATCTTCTCCTCGACGGAGATTCTCTACTGAAATTTTGCGCTCCAGTGCCCGCCGTCGCTCGCGCTCGAGGATGCGGCCGACGAAATCCGCGATCATCAGAACGAAGAACTTATCTTCCGAGGCCCAGCGCCGAGTCACGCCGATCGATTCGCAGCAGATCATGCCCGCCATCTCACCGTCGAATAAGACTGGAGTATCGAGCATCGAACGGATGTCCGAAGGAATGAAGTAACTCTCAACCAGCTCCGACACGAGTGGATCCGTCAGACAGTCATCGATGGCGAGGACGCGCTCGGACTGCAAACTCTCGTAGTAGTGCGGCGCTTCGGCTTGAGTCAAGATCGCGCCGTCAGACCAGGTGCCGGTGGCGGATGAGTAGTTCGCCTCGACGATCGCACAGCGCCGACCATCGTCATAGGCCCAGAAGCCAACGACGCTTACGCCCAGGGCCTTCGCCGCTTCCCGCGTGAGTTCACGCAAGGCCTCACTCCGCGTCCCTTGCGCGATCACAGGATTTCTCCCGATCGCCGCAAGGACCGCTTGGTAGTGAGTGAACTTGTGCATGCTAGTTAGTCAGACCTGAGCGACGAAGGAGTGCGTCCACGGAGGGCTCCTTACCACGGAACTTCTTGTAGAGCTCCATGGGATGCTCGGTGCCGCCCTTCTCGAGGACGTGCTCGCGGAACTTCGCTGCAACAGTTGCATCGAAAATCCCCTTCTCCTTAAAGAACTCGAAAGCATCGGCGTCGAGGACCTCGGCCCACTTGTAGCTGTAGTATCCGGCCGAGTAGCCGCCGGCGAAGATGTGCGAGAACGAGCAGGAGATGGAGGTCCCGTCGACCGCCGGCAGGAGGCTCATCGGTGCAGTGGCCTTCGTCTCGAACGCGATGACGTCCGAAATCGCTGACGGATCGGCACCGTGCCAGCTCATGTCGAGGGTCGCGAACGTAACCTGGCGAAGCGTCGCCGTGCCGCCCATGAAGTTACCGGAGGCCTTGATCTTCTCGACGAGGTCGGCAGGGATCGTGGCGCCAGTTTCGAAGTGCGCGGCGAAGAGGTCGAGGCACTGTTTCTCATGCACCCAGTTCTCCATGATCTGCGAGGGCAACTCGACGAAGTCCCAGAACACGTTCGTGCCCGAGAGCGAGGTGTAGCGACACTGCGACAGGAGACCGTGGAGCGCGTGGCCGAACTCATGAAAGAGTGTCGTCACTTCGTTCAGGCTTAGAAGAGATGGCTTCGTCTTCGTCGGCTTCGTGAAGTTGCAGACGATCGCGACGTGCGGACGGCGAACCTGGCCGCGAATAAGGCCCTGGGCCGAAAGATTCGTCATCCACGCTCCACCGCGCTTCGTTTCACGTGGGAAGAAATCCATGTAGAAGAGACCAATAAATCCGTGCTTCGGATCAGAGACTTCAAAGACGCGAACGTCCTCGTGGTAGACCGGCAGATCTTTCACTTCCTTAAACCCAAGGCCAAAGAGCTTATTCGCGACAGTCACGACGCCATCGACGACTTTCTCCAGTTGGAAGTAAGGGCGAAGGGCCTCTTCGTCGAGGCCAATCTCACGCTGCTTGAGGATCTCGGCGTAGTAAGCGCTATCCCAGCGTTGGAAATCAGTGATGCCATCGAGCTCAAGTGCGAGGGCCTTCAGGCGCCCGAGCTCTTTCTCTGCCATGGGCTTTGCTTTTTGTTGAAGCTCCGTTAAGAAGGCGTTGACCTTGGTGGGCTCCGCGGCCATGCGCTCTTCAAGGACGTAGTGCGCGTGCGTCTTATAGCCGAGGATATTCGCGCGTTCGTGGCGCAGCTTCGCCATAGTCAGGACGTTCTGCTGGTTACTCAGTTCTCCGGCGAAGGCCTTCGAAGAGTTCGCCAGGAAGAGCTGGCGACGGAGTTCGCGATTCTTCGCGTAGGTGAGGAACGGGACAACCATGGGATAGTCGAGAGTGATCACCCAGCTTCCCTTCTTGCCCTTCTTCTCAGCTGTTTCCGCCGCGGCTTCGATGAACGACTCCGGGAGGCCCGCGAGGTCTTCGCTCTTCGTGATCACGAGTTCAAAGGCGTTCGTTGCTTTAAGGACGTTTTGCGAAAACTTTAATCCCGTCGCCGCCATCGTTTCGTCGATCTCGCGCAGGCGCTGCTTCGCGGTCGCATCGAGGAGAGCACCGTTACGAACGAAACTGCGGTAGGTGCGCTCGAGGATCATGCGCTCTTCGGTCGTGAGGTTTTGTTGGTCACGCTTTTCCCAGCATTCCTTCACGCGGGCGAAGACGACGGGATCGAGGGTGACGTCGTTCCCGAAAGTGGTAAGCCGCGACGACATGTCGGGGGCGATCTTTTCCATCTCCTCCGGGCAGTGCGCAGAGTGAAGGTTATAGAAGATGCCGCTCACCTGCTCCACGGGCTCGCGGAGGTCATCGAGTTTCACCAACACATCACTAAAGGTCCAGCCAGTTTCCTTCTTCCAGAGTTCGAGGTCCGCGCGCGCTTTGGCGAGGGCCTGATCGAGGGCCGGAAGAAAGTCAGAGATCTTGATCTGATCAAATGCGATCGCGCCGTGACGAAGGGAGGAAATCTCAAGGAGTGCTTTCATAGGAACCTCTTATTGAAAAATTTTTCGGTATTGGATAAAAGTCAAAAACACCAGCACGATCCAAAGGGTCAATGCCGATACCATTAGAGTCATAAGCATCACGGGAGACTGGAAATAAATCAAGACGCCGGCGATCGCAGCTTTCGAGGCGCGGTACACTAACATGTCTGTCAGATATTTCGATCCGTATTTCTGGACTGGCGTGAGCGGATGGTACAGTAATTCCTTCGCCGCGCTAAAGAACGAGTAGTCGCTCGCCTTGAGGTACGTGTAGAAGATCGTGCTCGCCATCAGGGCGCCGGTGTTGAGTCCGAACGCGAGGCACAGGAGGTACGAGAGCGGAATGATCAGATGGAGGGTACGCTCCTTAACGACCTTCAAAAGATACGGCAGGAAGACGATTTGCAGCATGAAGGTCAGGGCGTTAGTAGCAGTGTAGACTTCACCCAGATACGCAGTCCGCTTGCTCGCCTCCTCAATGGCTGCTTCGAACAGAAGGCCAAACTGGAAATCGGCGATGTTGATAACGACCTGGCTCAGAGCCACGATGCCGGCGACGAGGGCCACGTACACACGTACATCGCGTGTGTTGAGGGACTTGAGAGGACTCACGTTTTCTTGTGAGGTCGCCTCGGTGCCCTGAATTTTATCCAGCCCCATGGCGATTACCGCCGGCAAGAGAATGAAGAGTTGGCCGATGAGAAAGGTGGCCCCAGTTCCGTAGTTGCGCGCGAGCCATGATGTGGCAAGCCCACCGGCGACACCACCCAGGCTTCCCACGGCCCCGAGGGGACCGACCCACTTTAAGAACTCTTGGCGCTTGAGCCACGAGTTCGCGTAGGCGAGAAACAGATGGACCTGGAGAACGATGTAGACTTCTTTCCACGCGAACGCTGCGAACGCACCAAGATCTTGGCCCTGGCGGTAGGCCCAGTAGCTCGTCGTGAAAAGAAAAATACTTCCGCACGTAACCGCGGCGAAGGCCCGGTGAAAACCGAGGCGCGCCTGCAATCGGTTCGAGAGTCCCACCGCCAAAATGAGCATGATGATGGCCACGAGCCAGCCCTGGGGTGAGGCCTTGGCACCGTAGGACTCGACGAACAGAGTCGTGCTGCTCGCCTTCACGAAAGGATAGTTGAAGAGAATGACGAAGTAGCCGAATGCGAGGAGCGAAAAGTTCCGCGTGTTCACTTGAGATAGCTATCGCCCTTCTGGATATCGATGAATTCCGAAGGGTGCTCAAATTGGGTAAAATCAAACGAAGTTTGATACTGACGATTTTTCGCGTCACCGTTACAGAGACTCTTCATGAACTGAAAGAAGAGGTTTCGAGATTCCTCACTCATCAGGTGCTCCATTAAACACGAGTCCTTGTGAGCCGTCTCTTCGCTTACACCGACGATGTCTTTGAGGAAGTAGAACAAGAGGGTGCGCGACGAGAGAATGTCATGAACCGTGTCGTGACCAGCTTGCGAAAGGCTCAAGAACTTCGACTCGTCTTCGAGCACCAGCTCCCGCTTGCGGAGATTGTTGAGCGCCGTCGACACAGAACCCTTGGTGAGCCCCATTTCATGAGCAATGTCAGTCACACGCGCGTAGCCCTTGGTCTCTTTTAGTTTATGGATCGCTAAAAGGTAGTGAACCATCGAGTGGGTCAGGTCATTGTCGTGGGTATGCTGAACCGGAGATTTTTTGTCGTTAATCATGCCCCTACCCTATCCCCCCCCTGCGTTTTGCGTCAAATGATAATTATTCTTTGCACTTAGCATCCAAAGTGGGGACTCA
>JBKHVY010000088.1:0-9984 GCA_046569805.1 Bacteriovoracia bacterium
GGCGCCATCCTCACTTTCCGCCTGAACATGGAAGGTAAGCACGTCGGGAACATCTCCGTTGTCGGTAACGACCAGAACGGCGAGAACGGCGGTATCCTCCTCCTGATGAACCTCAACAAGGACGGCAAGGCCCGCTTGAAGAAGCTCATCGAGTACTCTAAGCGCCGCGAGAACAAGGGTAAGATCTTCTAATCCCGATGACTTAAATGTCTTTCTCAGAGAGGGTCCCTTCGGGGGCCCTTTCTTTTTTTCACGCTCTCCTCTCCTCGTCCTGAACTCCCGTACTATGGACCCATGAAAGCTCTCCTTCTCAGTCTCCTGGTCCTCGGGGCCTGTGGCAAAAAGGCCCAGGTTAATCCGAAGAAACCGATTGATGTGACGGCGCCCCAGATGCTGCTGTTGACGCAAAATGAAAACCTGCGCCATGCCGTAGAGGCGAACGATGCTCGCAGTGTCGAGTCACTGCTCAGAGCGGGCAGTGATCCGGAGCTCTTGTTTAACGACGGCTCGTCGCTCTTGAATTTCGCCCTCACACATAATTTCACCGCCATAGTTGAAGTCCTGCTACAGAACGGAGCTTCGCCCAATCGGGCCGATAAAAACGGAGACACTCCGCTCTTTGTGGCGCTGGACCTCGCAAACCCAAGCTTAGTTAAAACCCTGGTTCGAAGCGGTGCTCACATCAATGCCCGCGACCCTTACGAACGAACGCCACTGATGCTCGCGATTCTCATGGGAGATACCGAACTCTCTCAATGGCTCCTCGATCGCGGGGCACAGATCCCGCTGCGCGATTCGCGCGGTCGCGATGCCATCCAGTACGCGGTGGAGATGGGACTTCCGGAATTCGCCAACGCTCTTCGGGTCCGGCTCAAGCTTCATAATGGAGAGGCGACGAGCGAGCTCCTGGCGGACCTCATCAAAAACGCCGACCTAGAAGGCATCAATCTCTTACTCAAAGAAAAGTCCTCACTACTGCAAGCGCCCGTGAGCCCCAGCCCCATGCGACTGGCGATCGAGCACACGCATGAACTGCGCTCCCGAACGATGGCGGCGATGCTCTTGAACTTCGGTGCCTCCGTGGAAAGAAACGGTAACGACGACCTCTCGCCGATGGCGCTGGCGGCGCAGAGGGGGCGCATGGATCTGATCAAACTCTTCCTCGCCCATGGCGGTGACGTCGAGGCCCTCGATGATAAGGGCGTGTCTGTGATGGGTCACGCGATCAAGGGGCTCCAGGAAGACGTCGTTCAGGATCTCCTGGCCCTCGAGGTCAAACAAGACTACAAGTTCCTAGATCGCTCGATCAGGGCCTGCGACCTCGCTCGCGACACACGCGCGCGAGTCACCAGCCCCGAAGAGCAGCAGCGCATCGAGCGCATCATGCAACACTTGCGCTGTGGGATCCGCCGGCTGTTTTTCTGGTGAGGAGCGGAATCAGGGCCATTCCCGGCAAGGCGATGACGGTGCAGAAGACGAAGAACAGCTCCCACCCCATCTTCTCTGCCATCCAACCTGTGGGTGAAGAGAGGAGTGTCCGCGGGACCGCCATGAGTGCCGTGAGAAGCGCGTACTGGGTGGCCGTGAATTTCTTATTCGTCATGCTCGCCATGAAGGCGCTGTAGGCGCTGGTCCCAAGGCCCGCGGAGAAGTTCTCGAAACCGATGACGAGCGACAGGTTCAGCATCGACACGGGCATGAGCGACAGGAAACAAAAACCCGCCGTGGAGACCGCTTGCAAGAATCCAAACACCCACAGGGCCCGCAGGTTGCCCCAGCGGATGCAACCGATGCCGCCGAGGATGCCGCCGCAGATGAGCGCAATGAGGCCCAGGCCCTTCACCACAGTAGCGATGTCCGTCTTGGTGTAGCCCTTCAAGAGCATGAAAGGCGTCGTCATGTTGGCGGCCATGCTATCGCCGACTTTGTACAAGAGGATGAAGCCCAACACCATTAGAGCGCCGTCGCGCTTAAAGAACTCAACGAAGGGACCCACCACCGCTTCCTGTAGGGTCTTTGGTTTCTCGAGCTTCGGATCTTCTTTGGGAGCGATCAGTGTGATGACAAGCCCCACCGCCATCGCCAGGGCCATCATCTGATAAACCAGGGCCCAGTTGGCGCCGCCGCTTTCGAGTTTCCAGTGATCGGCCATGAGAAGCGCGCCCGCACCGGCGACGAGAATCCCGATCCGGTAACCCACGACATAGAGGGAGGAGCCGAGCCCGAGTTCTTCCTCCGACAGGATCTCCCGGCGGTAGGAGTCGATGGTGATGTCTTGCGTGCTACTCAAAAAAGCGATGACGATCGCCGTTATGACCACAGCTTCGATCTGCAGGGCCGGGTTGAACTGCGAGAGCACCAGCAGCGCGGCCACGAGGCCGAGCTGCGAGAGCGCCATCCAGCCGCGCCGGCGCGAAGGCCAGAGCGGGAAACGATCGATGAGCGGTGACCACAGGAACTTTAGTGAATACGGAAGACCGATGAGCGAGGACATGCCGATGACGGTCAGGTTCACGCCACTTTCGGTCATCCAGGCCTGCATGGTGGAGCCGATCAACAAGAGCGGCACGCCGGCGGCGTATCCCATGAGAAGCGTCACCAGCATGCGATAACTAAACACCTGCTTCCACATGGGAGGGATCCTTTTAGAGATGGGTCGGGAGCGCGTAGTCGAAGACGTTATTCACCAGCACCTTCGGCGTGCTCTTCTTCTTGAGTTTTACCACGCGCGAGAAGTTGAGCTTCTTGATCTCCTCACCAAGCGCGCGGCCCAAGAGCGGTGGCACAGCATTTCCGATTTGGCGGAACTGCGCCGTCTGCGAGCCCTCGAACACGAAGTCGTTCGGAAAGCCTTGGCAGGCGGCCGCTTCCCGTGGGGTCAAGAAACGCGGTTCCTTAGGGTGGTAGTAGCTCGTGCGGGCGGTGAGGATGGTCGGAGACGGTTTATCCCAGGGCAAGCGCTGGAGGCGGGTCTGGCGGAAGCGCCCTTCGCGCAGCTCGTCCCACTTCACGTCGAACCAGAGTTTCTTCGGCAGATAGCTCTTCTCGTCTTCGCGGTAGCGGATGCCGGCGCCGGCGGGAATGAACTTCAGGCGCTCGCGGTCAGCGAGTTTTTTGACTTCGGCTTTCTTGGGATCGTGATTGTAAACCTTGCCGTCCAAGGCCTTAAGGTTCTTCAAGGCCTCGCGCACCGTCACGACTTTCTTCGAGCCACGGACGCCGTGGCTGGGTTTGGGGAAGCGGCACTCAAGGCCCTTCACGCCCATGATGATGGTGCGGCGGCGGACTTCGGGCACGCCGTACTCCTCGGCAGAGAGGACGCGCGCTTCCATGGTGTAGCCCAAGCGCTCAAACAGCGCAAAGATCTGGCCCAAGACAGACGCGTTTTTCTTCGCCACAAGCCCGGTGACGTTTTCAAAGAGGATGACTTTGGGTTGGGTGACTTTTACCACGCGCACGAACTCACGGAAGAGCTGGTTCCGATCGTCGGCGACTTCGCCCTTTCCTACTGTCGAGAACCCCTGGCAAGGAGGGCCGCCCACAACCATGTCGACGGTCCGCGTGCCGATAAGTTTCTTGAGCGTCTTGGCGTCGAGTTTCTTGATGTCACCGTTCCAGCCTTTGGCGTGGGGATGGTTGCGCTCAAATGACTTAATGGCGGAGGGCTCCATGTCAACGCCCAACAAACATTCGTGGCCTGCCATTTCTAACCCATACGAGAGGCCTCCACAGCCGCAAAAAAGATCAATAAAAGTCATCGCTTTAGCATTGCTCATGGGGGTCACTCCGAAGCGTTAGTGCGTATAACAAATAGTCTAGTTTTCGTGTCTGGCAGATGTCTAGTTTAAAGACCTTTGTTCGGTCTATCGAACTCATATGACTGCACATGGGGCGAGTGCTATAATTGCAAAGATTATTTTTAAACAAAGTCCGTTTTCATAAGGAGACTGCACATGAAACGTCGTGATTTTCTCAAAACTGGTTTGTTCGCTGGCGTCGCTATGACTGTATTGGGTAAGGCCATGGGCCTTGCAAACAACGCTCTCGCAGCGGTAACTTTTGTGGCCGCCGGAAAGCTCGGCTACAAAGAAGTGGCGACTGATCTCCAGAAGAAAGCTGGTAAGCTCTGTAACACATGCTCATTCTACAAGGCCGATGCCGGCGGCGGCGCAGGGGCCGGTCTCTGTACTCTTCCAGCCATGAAGTCGGCGATGAAGTCGGCAAGCGCTCCGTACGTGAAGGACGCTGGCTACTGTAACATGTGGAAAAAGAAAGCCTAAAGATTGCTCAAAAAAAGACCCTCGAAAGAGGGTCTTTTTTTGTCTAATTTTTTAAAACGGTAAAGCCTAAGAGCACAGTTTTTAGACTCCACGCCAGCGTGCGAATCCAATTCCCCATCACAAGTTTTTCCACCACCCCCAAGTCTTGGCTCAGTCCGAGGCGATGGTGCAGAGGAATCTGCAGCAACATGGTGGAGAGCCAAATAATGGCCACTAACACAAGGCCCATCCACAGCCCCTTAACCTCGGGCCACTGGGACACACCCCAAAGGGCGAGCGCGACCTCGGCCAGCATCAGGGGTGCGACGATCCAGGTGATGCGCTCAGAATGGAAGGCGTGGAAGCTCGGAAACTGTTGAGCTTCCACGAAGGCAAAGCTCGGATAGTGCACGAGCTGGATGGTCCAAATCAGACCCGTCAGCAGTGCAGAGACCGTAAGACTAAGGACAAGGTAACTAGGCAGTGACATGCGACCCCTCGCCTTCTTCCTCGATCACTTGCTTCTTGCGCGCCACGAGCGAGTACATCGCAGGGATCACAAAAAGTGTGAGGAGTGTTGAAACCAAGGTTCCCCCGATGATCGCCCACGCCATAGGTCCTAAGACCTCGGAGCCAGGCCCGAAGGCGAGCGCCGGAGGAAGAGCACCCGCGACGGTCGAGAACGCCGTCATCATGATAGGTCGTAAACGCGTGGGACACGCATCCTCGAGGGCCTTTCGCACGTCAAGGCCTTCGGCACGACGCTGATTCGTAAAATCGACCATCAGGATCGAGTTCTTCTTCACGATCCCCATCAAAAGAATAAGACCGATCATCGAGTAGATGTTGAGCGAGAGCTGCAGGCCCCAGAGTGCGAGAAAGGCACCGGAGAACGCAAAGGGCATCGCCAGGAGCACCACGAGGGGATCGACGAAGCTATTGAACTGCGACCCCAAAACCATGTAGGCGATGAGGATGCCGAGGACGAGCGCGAAGATTAATGACTGGAAGGATTCACGGAAAGTCTCGGAGCTCCCCGATTCGACTAAGTTATAGCCGGCCGGCAAGTGCTTAGCGGTGATGAGTTTAACCTGCTCGAGCGCTTCGCCCTGGGCCTTACCAGGTGCTATGCCGGAGAAAATGTTCACCGCACGCGAGCGATCCTTGCGCGTCACGGAGCTGGCACCTGGACGCTCGACCACGTCGACGACTTCCGTCAGCCGCACGAGTTCGCCGCGCGTGTTACGGACGAAGATCTTTGCAAGCGTCGCTTTCTCATCAGCACTCACGTCGGCCATCTTCACGCGGATGTCGTTACGGTGGCCATCTTTTGAGAATTTGCCCACCGCTTGGCCACCCACCAGAGCGTTGATGGTGCGGCCAACTTCATCGACGCTCACGCCGTAGCGCTTGGCCGCTTCACGGTTCGGGATGATGTGGACCTCCGTCACGGCTTCTTTGTAGTCGGTGTCGACGTCGGTATAGATGCCCGACTCATTCATCTCTTTCATGATCGCTTTCGTAGCGGGAACCAGCCCCGACCACTCAGGACCGGTGAGCGTGAACTCAACGGGGAACCCGCGGCCCGAAGCCGAGAAGCCGCCTTGAGACGTGTCCTGGACGAAGACCTGGCCCCCCTCGATCTTCTTGAATTCCGCGCGGTACTGGTTGAGGAGCTCCTTCATGACCGGGCGGTCCTTCTTATCGACGAGGGTCACGAAGAGGTTCGCGGTGTTCGATTCGCTCCCGCCGAAGCCACCGATCGCCACGAAGAAGCGCTTCACTTCTTTTTTCTGCGCCAAGGCTGCTTCGACTTTCTTGACCACTCCGTCAGTGAACTCCAGGCTCGAGCCCTCGGGCGTCTTCACGCGCATGAGGAACAGCCCCGTGTCCTGCGCCGGGACGAACTCCTTGGGGATCTTCGTGACGAGGAAGAAGGTGGCAGCGAAGAAGATCGACGAAAGGCCGACCGTGAGCCCACGGTGGTCCAGCACCCAGGAGAGGCCCCGGCGGTAGACCGCGATGATGCGCTCGAAGATACCATCGACGAAGGCCCCGATGCGGCTGGTGCGCCCGGGGGGATCCATAAACTGGGCGCAGCGCATGGGTGTGAGCGTGAGCGCCTCGACCAGCGAGAGACCGACGGCCACGGAGATGGTGACACCGAACTGGAAGAAGTACTTCCCGATGATCCCATCCATGAGCGCTACAGGAATGAAGATGGCCATGATGGCGATGGTCGCCGCCAGGGCCGCGAAGGTGATCTCGTTGGCGCCGTCGAAGGACGCCCGGCGCCGAGACTTCCCTTCCTCGTGGTGGCGATAAATGTTCTCAAGCACCATGATCGCGTCGTCCACGACGATACCAATCGCCAGCGAGAGCCCCAGGAGCGAGAAGGTGTTAAGCGTGAACCCAAGCCAACTTAAAATAATGAACGAGCCCAGGATCGAGGTCGGGATCGCCAGGACAACGTTGATAGTCGCCGCAAACGAGCCGAGGAAGAGCCAGCACACAATCGCCGTGAGGATCGCCGACATGGTCATGGTAAAAATGAGTTCGTGGATCGACTCTTCGATGAACTGAGTAGAGTCGAAGTTGATGCCGATCTCGGTCCCCGCGGGAAGCGTCTTCTGGAGCTGGGCCATCTTTTTCTTCACACCGTCGGCGACCGCAACAGTGTTCGAGCCGCGCTGCTTACGCACGCCGAGGCCCACGGCGTTCTTGCCGTTCACCCGCGAGATGCGTCGCACGTCCGCGAGGCCATCTTCGACCTCGGCCACTTCTCCCAGGAAGATCGGACTGAAGTTCGCCGAACCACCGCGACGGATGAGCGGGAGCTTCTTAAACTCCTCAACGGAAGCGGCTTCCCCGAGCGTGCGCACGTTGCGCTCGCGGTTGGCGTCTTCGAGGTAGCCCGACGGCGCTTCCTGGTGCTCGGACTGGATGGCCGCGATCACGTCCGTGACCGTCATCTGGAACTGGTCAAGCTTCTTCGAGGAAACCCAGACGCGCAGGTTCGGGTCGACGTAGCCGCCGAGGAACA
Organism: Bacteriovoracia bacterium; assembly: GCA_046569805.1. Taxonomy (GTDB): domain Bacteria; phylum Bdellovibrionota; class Bacteriovoracia; order Bacteriovoracales; family Bacteriovoracaceae; genus UBA6144. Next base: position 7,303 of record JBKHVY010000088.1, read on the forward strand.
CATCGGCCACGCCGGGGACGGTCTGGATCTTGTCGCGCAGCTGGTCGCGCACGTAGGCCATGAGAGTCTTGCGGTCCATGGTTTCTGACGAAACGCCGAGCCACATGATGGGCCGGTCATCGGGGTTCACTTTGGTAATGACGGGAGCGTCGATATCGTCTGGGAGGTTGCGCTGGGCCTGGTTGATCTTGGCCTCGATCTCCGAGACGGCGACGTCGATGTCCTTGTCGAGGCCAAACTCCACGGAGATGTTGGCGGAGCCCAGGCGCGCAGATGACGTCACGGACTTTACACCCTCGACGGCCACCACGGCACTCTCGATCGGATCCACCACGTCGAGCTCCATGACCTCGGGAGCAGCTCCCTCGTAGGCCACAGAAATATTCACCACAGGAAAGTCCACATCCGGCAGCTGGCTCACACCCATACGAGTAAAGGCGAGGTACCCGAAGACCATCATCGCGAGCATCAGCATCCAGGCGAAGACGGGCCGGCGAATCGAAACGTCTGACAAACTCATGGGGTCACTCCTACGGCGAGGTTTAGTTGCATCGCGAGCATCTCTTTTTCAAGCACGGCCCGCTCGAAGCCGCGTTTCGTGTCGATGTATTGGTTCAGGGACTGGAGCACGTCGAGGTTCGTGACGAGTCCGTAGCGGTAGTCGCGTTTGTTTTCCTCGTAGGTCGCCTGCGACTTGAGGAAGGCCGTCTTGAGGTCCTTCACCACACGCGCGAGGGCCTGGGAGTTCTGCCACAGGATACGGATATCGCGCTCGCTCTCGCGCTTGGTGCGCTCGAGGGCGAGGACTGACTCGCGCTTGCGCTCCGCCGCTTCCCGCGTGTCGGCGGCGACCGTGCCCCCTTGGTAGATTGGCATAGAAACCTGGAACCCGAAGTCGTAGCGCGACTCCGCCAAAATCCCCGTACGCTGAAAGTAGTAATTGGCCGTAAGGTCGACCGTCGGCTGGTGGCCTGCCTTAGCGATGCTCGTGAGTTTTTCGTTCAGCTCCACTTCCTGCGCGCGGGCGCGCACGTCGGGCCGTTGGTTAATCTTTACGAGGTACTCATTCAGGGGCGCGACAATCCCGTCGGCCTTGGGCAACGGCCCGAACTGCGGCTCGAAGGCGGCGCCGGCAAGGAAGTTTACGTTCTCCTGTGCGGCCTCGAGGTTACTTTCGGCCCGGGCGACGTCCGCCTCTACAGAGGCGAGCTGTGCTTCCGCCTGAAGCAGTTCACCCTTGCGTGAGCGGCCGACTCGGACACGCTCCCGGATCTCACGCACGCGCTCGTCACTAAAGTCCCGCAACTGGCGCACGTTCACGATATCATTTTTCGCCATCCATAAATTATAGAAAGCCTCGCTCGAGCTGATCCAGATCCCTAGGCCCTCCTGCTCGCGCAGGCGCTCCTGGAGACTAATGTCCACCTTCGTGAAAGCAAACGCTGCCCAAGCGCCGCCGCGGTAGATGGGCTGCGCCAGGTTGATCAAGGTCGAGTACTGGTTGATCCGTCGGAAGGCATCCGCCACCGGAAGAGGGTCGATCTCCGTGTAGCTGTAGCGCGCCGTAACCGTTGGCCGCAAGGCCCCAGAGGCTTGGGTCTTTCGCTCCAGCGCCTGAGTGGTACGTGACTCGGCGATCTTGATCACCTCTGAGCGCTGAAGCGCGAGGCCATGCAGCTCGACCAGGCCTGCCGGTGCGGCAAGTGCGGCGTGAAGACTCATAAAAAGAACAACAACCATCATGGAACAACCTCACCCGTGGATGAAAAGACTTTTTTAAGAAGCATGAGCGCTTCTTCGATTTGTTTCTGTTCTCTCATCGGCAACTCATCAAGGTGCTCTTGCATCCGCGTCTCGACTTGCTGGCGCACGCGTTTAACAACGCTCAGGCCTTGGCGCGTGAGACAGAGCTTAAACTGGCGCCGGTCTCCTGCCAGGGCGTCTCGCCGAAGCAGCTCCGCCTGCACCAGGCCCTCGACCATCTTCGACATGGCGGCTGGCGTAACGCCCAGATGGCGCGCAAGATAAGCCGAAGAGGCGTGGCCCATCTGCACAAAAAACAGCACTCGGAATTGATTTATGCTCAAGCCCTCGGGAAGCCCTGAGTGAAGTTCTTTGCGCCATTCGCGCATGACGCTAGGTATGGTGTCGAAGAGATGTGATGCCAACATAATTAACGTAGATAATAGTTAACTGAGTTAACAAACGAAAGTCTTGTTTAAGCTTTGACCAAACACTTTTTTTGAGATGACAGGCTGACACGTAGCGCGATACGATTGATTCTTTTAGTAAGGCTTTATGATCTACTCGCTTCTTCTTTTGTTTAGTGCCATGGCCTCGATCCAGTTCGGCGCCACTCTTTCGCGCTCGCTGTTTCCGTTACTCGGCGCTGTCGGCGCCACGTCCTGGCGGCTACTGCTCGCAGCGTCTATCTTGATGCTCATTTGGAGACCCTGGCGCATTTCTTACTCACCCGACCAGCGTCGTGGGATCTTGCTCTATGGTATCTCTCTGGGCTTCATGAACCTGTGCTTCTACCTGGCGCTTGAGCGCATTCCCTTGGGAATCGCCGTGGCCCTGGAGTTCACGGGCCCCCTCACCGTTGCGCTCTTGGGATCCAAGCGGCCGCGGGATCTTTTTTGGGCGCTCTTGGCGGCCCTAGGGCTGGGCCTCATCCTCCCG
>JBKHVY010000089.1:0-9965 GCA_046569805.1 Bacteriovoracia bacterium
AGGCGATGGAGCAGAAGATCGAACAGTCGACGGAGTTCCCCGGCGCGTACCTGAAGCAGATCCGCGAGTACAAGAACGTTTCCATGGAGCGCATCGTGGAGATGACCCGCATCTCCCGCACGCACCTCGAGGCGATCGAAGCGGATAACGTCGCGAAGCTCCCGGCCGACGCCTACACGCGGGGCTTCGTCGCCCAGTACGCGAAGGTGCTGAAGCTGAATCCGGATCTGGTCGCGACCTCCTACCTCCACCACATCAAGCGCCTCAAGGGCGTGAAGTAAGCATGACACCCGAGGTGGTGGCGGTCGACGACTCCGAGGAGCGCGTCCTCACGGTGAGTGCCGCGCACCGCGAGGAGTTCCGACGCCTCGACCACTGGCTCGTGGCCCAACTTCCCGACCTCTCGCGCAGTACCATTAAGCGTCTCTTCGATGACGGCAACATCACGGCGAGCGATGGAAAATCTCTTTCACTGAATAAGATGCCAACGGCCGGGACGGAGATCGACGTCGAAGTCCCGCCGCCGCTTCCGACGGAACTCGTCGCGCAGAACATTCCGCTGGAGATCCTCTTCGAAGATCCGCACCTGATCATCCTCGTGAAGCCCGCGGGCCTGTGCGTGCACCCGGCGCCGGGGCACCCCGACGGCACGCTCGTGAACGCGATCCTGTACCACTGCCCGGACCTCGCCGGGATCGGCGGAGAGAAGCGGCCTGGCATCGTCCATCGCTTGGACCTCGGGACCTCCGGTGTGATGGTGGTGGCGAAGACCCAGGCCGCGCACGAAGGCATGGTCCAGCTCTTCTCGCGCCACGACATCGAACGCGCGTACGAAGCCGTCCTCTGGGGCACGCCGAAGTCCCTCAGTGGCCGCATCGAAACTTTCATTGCTCGTCACCCGCATCACAGACAAAAGATGAGTTGTCTTTTGAAGTCCGGCAAAAAAGCGAACACCGCCTACAAAGTCCTAAAGTCCGGCAAGCGCCTGTCGCACGTCGAGTTCCGGCTGCAGACGGGCCGCACGCATCAGATCCGCGTGCACGCCTCGATGCACCTCCAGACCCCGCTCCTGTGTGATCCGCTCTACGCCGACGTCCCGCACCAGCTCGCGCGCCTCGACGAAAACATCCTGGCGCTAGTCAAGGACTGGCCCTACCAGCTCCTGCACGCACGCGTGCTTGGCTTCAAGCACCCGATCACCGGCGCCGACCTGCGCTTCGAGGCTCCGCTCCCGGCGCCCATGCGCGACGTGGTCGCGCTCCTATGAGCCTCCTCTTCGAGCGGCGTCTGAGCTTCGGTTTGTTCCAGAGCTTCGACCAGAGGCCCGAGGGTGACCTCAAGCACGTGCACCAGACGCATTCGAGCCTCGTGCTTCCGAGCGACACACCGGAGCTCGCTCAACAAGAAGCTGACGGCATCGTCTCAGCGACTCACGAGAAACTGGCGATCAAAACCGCCGATTGCCTTCCCATTTACCTCGGGACCCAAGACGCAAAGGCCCTCCTGCACGCTGGCTGGCGGGGACTGGCCGGTGGGATTATTGGTCACCCCGCAGTGGCGGCGATTCGCCCCACTGAAGCCTTCATTGGTCCCTCGATCCGTGCCTGCTGCTTCCAGGTGACTGACGAGTTCGCGGCGCACTTTCCACAAACGCCCCTCATAAAACACTCGAGCGGTGAATGGCGCTTCGACCTTATAACCGAGGCGTACCGTCAGCTTCATCAGCACTACCCCTGGATCCAGGCCACTGACTCTGGCATCTGCACCTGCTGCGATCATAAATTTCCTAGTTTTCGGCGAGACAAAACGACGCAACGAATTTGGAATCTCTTCTCCCCTCTGGCACAATAGAGAGCAAATCTGAACCAGGGGATCATATGACGAAGAAAGGCCTAACCCTCGACGGCATGACCGGTGCGCACGCGCTGCACATCCTCAACGCCGTCCTGATGCTCGGAACGAGCATCTACCTCACGACTCACTACTACGACACGCTCTTCCCGACGCAGCTCGGAAGTGCCAGCTCACTGTGCGACCTCTCGGGCTTCTGGAACTGCGACGCCGCCACCTACTCGCCGATCGCAGCGTTTTTTGGTGTGCCCATCGGCTTCATCGGAACGGTCTACGCGTTCTTCCTCCTTGCTTCCTCACTCTTTCCTTCTGAGTCTCAAGAAAAAACGTGCAGCGCTGTCTCGAAGTACAACGCCATCGGGTGCGTTCTTTTGCTCGGCTACTCGCTCATTGCCCTCGGGGGCCTCTGTCCCGTGTGCAGCCTCTACTACGTGCTGAGCTTCATCGCGGCTTTCTTGTACATGAAGAAAGGGATCAACTCCTGGGTGCCGGACTTCAAGGTCGCAGGTCTGTGGCTCATCGTCACTCTCGCCGCATCTATCGGCGTGAGCAATTACACCTCTGGTAAAGTTCAGCGCCAGGCGAATCTCTCCGCAAGCGTCGTCGAGCAGTACGCGAAGCTCGCGGACTATGGTGATCCGGAGCCGGCATCACCGTTCCTGATCCACTCCTCCACTGAGAACTTCTCAAGTGCTAAAATCCGCGTCAGCGTCTTCTCCGACTTCCAGTGTCCGTTCTGTAAGATCGTCGCCGACCAGATGCCACAGCTCGTGCGCCGTTACGGTTCGAACATCAGCGTCCAGTACTTCTTCTATCCGCTCGACAGTTCCTGTAACAGCAGCATGAAGAGTGCTATGCACCAATACGCTTGCCGGGCAGCGGAACTTGCCGCCTGCGATGAAACGAAGTTTCTCGCCGTCCACGACGAGATCTTCGCGCGCCAGGAGCAGCTCAACCTCGACGTGCTGACCGAGATCGCGAAGAAGTTCGACCTCCTCAAGTGCTTCGAAGACCGCTCGGCGAAGGACCGCGTACTGACTTCGATGAACGCGGCGACGAAGTTCAACCTTCGGAGTACGCCGACGGTGATCATCAACGGCAAGAAGATCGAAGGCTCGATCCCGAACCCGCAGTTCCACGCCATCTTCGACGAGATCCTGAAGAAGTGAACATCGTCGAAACCCACTGCCACCTCGACTACCTCAAAGACAGGCCGCTCGCTGAGACCTTGAGTCTCGCGGCGGCGGCGGGCGTGCAGAAGTTCGTCACGATTGGTGTCGACCCGGACAATCTCGATGGCGTGCTCGCGCTGGCCCAGGGCCTCACCAACGTCTGGTGCACCCAAGGAATCCACCCGCACGATGCGAAGAACATGACGGATGAAGTGCTCGCGAAGATCCGGTCACGGGCCTCGCATCCGCGCGTGGTGGCGATCGGCGAAATTGGCCTCGACTACTACTACAACAATTCTCCCAAGGACGTGCGGCTCCAGGTCTTCCGCGCGCAGCTCGAGATCGCCGCGGAGTTCGATCGACCGATCGTGATCCACTCCCGCGACAGCGACGAAGACATGATGACGTTCCTCAAGGAGTTCGGCCCCAAACTCAAGAAGAAAGGTGTCGTGCACAGTTTCTCATCAGGCCTCGAGCTCGCGCAAACGGCCCTCGACCAGGGCTTCTACCTCGGCTTCAACGGGATGATAACTTTCCCAAAAGCTGAGAACGTGCGTGACGCTGTCCGGATGTGTCCGATGGATCGCTTGCTGATCGAAACGGACAGTCCCTTTCTCACGCCGGTTCCCCACCGGGGGAAGGAGAACGCTCCGTTCTACCTACCGCATGTCTTGAAGAAGATGGCCGAGCTGAAAGGGCTCGAAGAATCGAAGCTAGCGGATCAGCTTTGGGTCAATAGTCATGCGCTCTTCGGGCTCGACTAGACCCGCGGTCGCCCGCGCCCCCAGTAGCACCAAAAACAGACTCAAGATGATAAAAGTGAGCTTCATTTAACCCCTCGCTTGGTTTTTAGTGTAACAAGGCCTGCCATTTGGAGGGATAAGGTAGTTTCTGCCTCAACTGCGCAGCGCAACATCTCTGTTCATTTCAGCTCATCCGTGGCATTTTGCAGAAACATTTTTTCTACCCTTAGCTTCATTCCCACCTCTCTAAAGGTGCTTTAAGGAGTTCACATGAAAACCGTAAAAATTGGTATCAATGGTATGGGCCGTATTGGTCGTACAATCCTGCGTGAACTGGTCAAGCGACAGCACAAGGGCCAGGACCTTCATATTCAAGTCGTTGCCGTAAACAACCCCGGCAAGCCCGACCCGTACGTTCATCTTCTGCGCTACGACTCACTCCACGGAAAGCTCCCGGTCGAGGCGAGCATTAACGGCGAAGATATGGTCGTGGGCGGCAAGACCATTAAGTTCTACGGGATCAAGAGCCCAGCGGAGATCCCATGGGACTCTCTTGGTGTTGAGGTCGTGATCGACGCCACCGGTATTTTCAAAGACAAGCCGGGCCTCTCGCAACACATGCGCGGCTCCGTAAAGAAAGTCATCATGTGCGCTCCGGGCAAAGACCTCGACGGAACTTTCGTCATGGGCATCAACCACGATAAGTACGACTCTGCAAAGCACCACGTGATCTCAAACGCCAGCTGCACGACGAACTGCCTTGCGCCGATCGTAAAAGTCCTCAACGACAATTTCGGCATCGAGAACGGCTTCATGACGACCGTTCACGCGTACACTTCTGACCAGAACATCCTCGATAACTCGCACTCCGACATGCGCCGTGCGCGTGCCGCAGCGGTGAGCATGATCCCGACTTCAACCGGTGCCGCGAAGGCCCTGGGCGAAGTGATCCCAGAGATGACGGGCAAGCTCGACGGCTACGCCGTTCGCGTCCCGACTCCGGACGTCTCGATGGTCGACCTCACGGTCAACCTCGCGAAGCCAGCGGATAAAAAATCCATCAACGCTGCGATGAAGGAAGCAAGCCTCGGTCACCTCAAGGGGATCCTCGGCTACACGGAAGAAGAACTCGTGTCCGTGGACTTCATGGGCGCACCGGAGTCATCTTTCTTCGATTCGAAGCTCACGAACGTGATCGGCAAGACCGCGAAAGTCGTCAGCTGGTACGACAACGAAGTCGGCTTCTCGAACCGCGTGATCGACCTCGCGAACTTCGTCGGCCAGAAACTCTAAGGAGCTCGTATGCAACTCAAGTCGATCCAAGATGCTGAGCTCAAGGGGAAAAAAGTCCTCGCGCGCTTTGACTTCAACGTCCCACTCTCGAAGACGGAGCCGCGCCAGATCACCGACGCAAGTCGCATCGACCTCGCACTCCCGACGATCCGTCTTATGCTCGAGAAAGGTGCTTCGAAGATTGTACTCATGAGCCACCTCGGCCGGCCCGATGGCCAGCCCAACGCCAAGTACTCGCTCGAGCCAGTTGCGACGTACCTCGCCGACAAGCTCGGCACCGACGTCGTCCTCACGACCTCCGCCGTGGACGCGGGCGTGAAGGAGTTCCTGAGCCTTCCGGAGACGAAGATCGTGCTGCTCGAGAACCTGCGCTTCTCGCCGCTCGAAGAGAAGAACGACCAAGAGTTCGCGGAGAAGCTCGCCTCCTACGGTGACGTGTACGTCAACGACACCTTCGGCGCCGCCCACCGCAAGCACGCCTCGGTCCACGCCGTGAACAACTACTTCCGCGGCCGCGCCTACGCGGGTCTCTTGCTTAAAAAAGAGATCGACGCTCTCGGACACATCATGGAAAAACCAGCCAAACCTTTTGTCGCTGTCCTTGGTGGAGCGAAAGTTGCCGACAAGATCAAGACCATCGAGCGCCTCCTGGTGCTCGTGGATAAGATCCTCATCGGAGGTGCGATGGCCTATCCGTTCCTCAAGGCCAAGGGCCACGTCGTGGGCAAGTCGCTCTGTAGCGACGACGACGTCGCGCTCGCCAAGCAGCTCATCGCGCAGGACAAGGGCCACAAGATCCAGCTTCCCGTCGACCACGTCGTCGCCCTCAACCCCGACGCGCCGGCGTCGATCGCGGCCCTCATCGGTGAAGACCAGATGGGCCTCGACATCGGCACTCGCACGATTCAAAACTACGGCGACCTGCTGAAGAACGCGAAGACGGTCTTCTGGAACGGCCCCATGGGGCTCTTCGAGAATCCGACCTTCGCCAAGGGCACCATGGAAGTCGCGAAGCTCATCGCGCACACCGACGCCTTCACGGTCGTCGGCGGCGGTGACTCCGTCGCGGCCGCGCACCAGAGCGGGTTCGCGGAGAAGTTCAGCCACGTCTCGACCGGCGGCGGCGCCTCCCTCGAGTTCATCGAGAAGGGCGAGCTCCCGGGCGTGCAGATCCTGAAGGGCCTCTAATGAAACTCATCGTCGGCAACTGGAAGATGAACCAGACCGTCGCGGACGTGACGCGCTTCATGGAGCAGCTTCGCTCCGGGGCCCGGACGCAGGAAGCGTGGATCGCGCCCCAGGCGCTGCACGTTCCGCTCGCGCTCACGCTCGCCCCTGCGGGCGTGAAGATCGGCGCGCAGAACTCGTCGGAGAAGCTCTCCGGTGCTCTGACCGGTGAGACCTCCCCTGCGGCCCTGAAGGACCTCGGAGCGCACTTCGTTCTGATCGGCCACTCCGAGCGGCGCCAGCTGTTCCAAGAATCAAGCCAGACGTGCGCAGCGAAGATCAAGGCCGCACTTTCGCAGGGCCTCGTGGTCATTTACTGCGTCGGCGAAACCCTCACCGAGCGCGAGCGCGGCCACACGCTCGAAGTAGTCACCGAGCAGCTGCGCCGGGGACTAAGTGACCTGGGCGCTCTCACCGCTGAACAGCTCGTCGTCGCCTACGAGCCCGTCTGGGCGATTGGGACCGGAAAGGTCGCCACTCCTGCGCAAGCGCAAGAGGTGCACGCCGGGATCCGCAAGGAACTCTCCGAGATCCTTGGGACACCGGGGGCCCAGGTCAAGCTCCTCTACGGAGGCAGCGTAAAACCCGATAACGTCGTGGAGCTCATGCAGCAGCACGACATCGATGGGGCCCTCGTCGGAGGCGCAAGCCTCAAGGCAACGGACTTCTTAGCACTGTGTCAGTGAAGCTTATAGCTTTTAAGTTAAAGGGCGTGTTACAACTATTGCCCTAGGAGATTTTATGATTACGACCCTTATTGTTTTGCATGTCATCATCTGCGTCCTGTTGGTTGTCACTGTCCTACTCCAGTTCGGTAAAGGTGCGGAGATGGGTGCGGTCATGGGTGGCGGTGCTTCGCAGGCCGTGTTCTCAAGCTCCAGCAAAGGTAACTTCTTCACGAAGCTCACGTCGGCCCTGGCGATCGGCTTCATGCTCAACTCTATCGCCCTGACGACTCTCAAGAGCCGCGAAGCGAAGAAGTCTCTCTTCGACGACGAGCAAGAAATTGCGCAGCCGCTGAACAACGACGCCGCTCAGGCCGCGGCCCAGCCGGCCACCGCTCCTGCAGCACCGGCCACGGAGGCGACGGCCCCACAGGCGACGACGACAACTCCCGCCGAAGCGCCGAAGCAGTAGGCCCTCCCCTGACTTAACTCGAGAAAGCCACGGCGACCCCGTGGCTTTTTTTTTTACATGATCAACGAAGAACTCTTTGTCGGCTTGCTCTCGGTCCTCGCGGGCTTCATCGACTCCATCGCTGGGGGCGGCGGACTGATCACCATTCCGATGTGGACCCTCGTCATGGGCCCCGGCGCGAGCGTCGTCGCCACCAACAAGGTCGGTGCCTTCGCCTCGAGTGCCATGGCGCTCTGGGTGTACCAGCGCCGCCACAAGCTCGAGTGGCGCCGGGGCCTGTGGTTCCTCGTCTCGATCTCTCTCGGCTCACTCTGCGGTGCTCAGCTCACGGGCCTGGTCCCGGCCCAGCTCTTCGCGTGGCTCTTGCTCGCGCTCTGTCCGTTTATCCTCTGGATCGTGTGGTCGCGCGAGCGGCTCTTCGCCGAGCGCCCGGCGCAGCCGATCTCGCGCCGGAAGCTCGTCTGTGCCGGCGTCCTCGTCGGCGCCTACGACGGGTTCTTTGGCCCCGGGGGCGGAACGTTCATGCTGCTCTCGCTCCTCGTCCTCACGCAGATGCCCCTCATGGCCGCGCTCGCCCTCTCGAAGCTCGCCAACGCGCTCTCGGCGGGCGTCTCGCTCGCGAGCTTCAGCGCGCAGGGCCTCGTCGACTGGCGCTGGGGCGTGCTCGGGGGCGCGTCAATCGTGCTCGGATCCTTCCTCGGAGCGCGGCTCGCGAGCAAGCGCGCCGTGACCGTCGTGAGGCCCGCGCTCACGGTCGTCGTGCTTCTGCTCATGGCGAAGGTCGCCTGGGACCTTACTCGAGCGTGAGCCCGAAGGCGCAGTCGGCCTTCTCCTTGTTGACGAGATCTTCGTCGTAGAGGTCGCGCTTCGTGAAGCCCAGGGTGATGTGCGGAACCCAGCGCCGCCACTTGAAGTCCTCGCTCGATCCGCCCTTCGCCATGTAGAGGCGCCAGAGGTCCTTGCGGAACTCGAGGAGCTCCGGCGCGCTGACGGCGACGAACCAGCTCTCCTCCGTCGCACCGGCGAGCGTGGCCGAGACCTTCTTCACGCAGCGAACCGTGAACGGTCGCTCGTGGACCTTCTTCTTCGTCGCCAGCGCCTCGACGTCGCGCATCCGTAGCACCTGCGAGAGAATGCTCCACTCGGGCGGGGTCACGAGCGTCAGGTGCGCTTCTCCGCGATGCAGGAGCGGCTTCCCGAGGCGCGCCTCGAGCTGGCCCCGGAGCTTCTCCACCGGAGCGAAGTCGAGCGCCACGGCGAACCAGTCGTCGTGCGGGACGAAGGCGGGCCGCGAGGCCACGGCTTCGACGGACTTCGCGATAGACAGAGGGACGTCGGCGGCCCGTGCGACGCTCGCGCCGAGGAGCAGGGCGAGCACGAGGCCCGCGCTAAGGTTTCTTCTTGTCATTTTTTTTCGTGTCTCCCACCACTCGAATTTTTCCGAAGTCCGCCGTCTGGAGCGCCTTCACTTCCTCCAGCGGGAGCTGTTCCCACGGGATCGTCGGATCGAAGCGATCGGAGAGCTTGAGCTCGCGCTTGACGTCCGTCTTCACGTGGTCGACGTGCTTCTCGAAGATGTCGAAGAGCTTCGGCTCGAGCTTCACGCCCCGGAACTTCCGCATGACGTTGAGGGCGTCGGCCGCGAGGAGCACCTGGTTGTAGGAGCGCTTGGTGGTGATCGCGTCGAAGAAGTCCGCGATGGTGCAGGCGCGGGCCATCGGGTGGATGTCGGCGCCGGGGATCTTCCGCGGGTACCCGGTGCCGTCCCAGTTCTCGTGGTGCTCGTGGACGATGCGCGCGATCACCTGCACGTCGATCGACGGGTGGACCTTCACCTGGCCCGTGAGCAGGAGCTCGAGGCCGTAGCCCGGGTGGAGCTTGATCGTCTCGTACTCTTCGTCGGTGAGGCCGCTCGGACTGTTCAGAATGTGCGTCGGGATCTTCACCTTGCCGAGGTCGTGGAGGAGGCCCCCGAGGCCGATGTTCACGAGGTCCTGCCGGGACGCGCTCGGGTGGGCCGCGCGCCAGATGCTGATGCAGTACATGGAGACGTTGATCGAGTGGTCGTAAGTGTAGAAGTCGTGGAAGCTCAGGTTCCCGATCAGCCCCTTGAGGTCGTCGATGCCGTACTCTCCGAGGAGGTCGACCATGTTCTCGACCACTTCGCGGCAGCCTTCGATGTTCTTCTCGAGGAGTTCGGTGGAGAACTCCCGGTCGCCGTCGAAGATGCGGCCCAGGTACTCGAGGGCGGAGTCCTTCAGAACGCGCGCCTTCTGCGTGTCGTCGTACTGCTCCGAGTGGACGAGGCTCTTCATGTAGAGGCTTCGCTGGTCCTCGGGGATGTAGAGCTGGAGGTACTTGCGGCGCAGGGCCTCGAGGTCAGCGGCCGCGAGCGACTCCCCTGCCGGAAAGATGCGCACGAACTTCTCCCGCTCTTTGAGCGACGAGGAGTTCACGAAGAGATCGAACGGCAGCTTGAAGTCCGTCGTGATCAGATCGTAGCGCACGGAAAAGAAGCTCCGGTAGGGACCAGCATTTTGCA
>JBKHVY010000090.1:0-9878 GCA_046569805.1 Bacteriovoracia bacterium
CTCCTCGATGGTGTTGAGGACCTCGGCGCAGTCGTCGGCGGACATGAGCGAGTAGAGCGCCACCGAGTCCCCCGAGTAGGCGTTCCGGGCGCGCGTGTAGGCGCGTTCGATCTCCTGCGGGCTCGCGCCGATCTGGATCTCGAGGACTTCGTAGTAGTTCTTTTTCTCAGTCGTCATGGGCAGGTCCTTTTTTACGAGACACCGAGCAGGCGGTGAACGATGCGATCGAAGTGGTGCACGAGTTTCGAGTTCGGTGACTCCATCAGGAGTGGCTTGCGCTTCTTCACCGACTGCCAAACGGCGGCGTCGTGCTCGAGGTAGCCCACGTAGTCCATCTCGATGCCGAAATAACGACGACACACACTCTGGATGGAAAATCCGAGATCGATGTCCGCTTGGCTCCTAACCTGGTTGAGGATGAAGGCCGGTTGGAAGCGGGCGATCTCTTGCTTGAGGCGCAGACCCATCTGCGGATTGATCTCGATGACTTTCTTCACCATGTCGGTGGGTGAGCTGTTCGGGGACGAGAGCTTCGCGTTCATCGCCTGGTTGATCAGAGGCTCGATGTCGAGGAAGCCTTCGAGCATCTTGAGGCGGCGGTAGTACACCGTCTTGATGAAGCGGTAGGTGTTCTCGATCGACGTGGGCTCCGGTAGCGACACCAGGATTCCCTTGTCGGCGGCGATGAAGAAGTCGACGGTGTTAAACGAGGTTCCGGCGCCGAGGTCGAAGAGGATGAAGTCCGCGTCGAGCTCGTGGAGCTTCGAAATGATCTTATTCTTGTGCATGTGCTTAAGGTTCGCGATGCCGATCTCGTCCTGCGCCCCGGAAACGATGCTCAGATTCGCAATCGGCGTCTTCACGAGGAGATCCTCGAAGCGGGTAACTTTCTTTGAGACGTAATCGGACAGAGTGAGGTCGGGGATCGGAAGTCCCAGGCAGGTGTGGAGGTTCGCTCCTCCAAGGTCGAGGTCGACGGCAACGACTTTGTAACCCATGAGCGCGAGGCAAATGGAAATGTTCGCGGTGACCATGCTCTTGCCTACGCCACCCTTTCCACCACCGATCGCCCAAATTTTTTTATTTGACCCGGCGCTAGAAAAACCAGCACCCGACTCAGCTTCAGTGAAGCCTTCGGCCATAACCCACATCCTTGTTAATTAGAATTATACAGAGTGATGGCCCTTTTCTTAAAGAGCGTAATTACTAGAAAATGCATGGGAACAAAGAGTGATTGAGGATTTCGAGTGGACGCTCAGGGACAAAATCCTTAAAGTGAGTTTTTTAAGACTCACTGAGATAAGAATGTATTTTGTTTAGTTAGGTGGTCCTATGTCTTTAAGTCGATCTGCAAGCCGTCCCATGAACCGTGTGAAGGCCCTCCGCTCTGATTTGCATCTTCTGCGAAAGCTCTGGCACATGGGAAGCGGCAGCATCTGTCTCGCCATCTACTACTCCTCAAGTTTTTCTGCCCAGGCCTGGGGCTGGGCCATTTTGGCCGTGGCCTTCGTTGGTTTTGCCACGGACTTGCTACGCATGCGGTCGTCAGCCATCAACGATCTTGTTATTCGCGTCATGGGGCCGCTCATGCGTTCGTCTGAGCAAACTGGTTTTTCCGGGTTGCCGTTCTACGCCCTGGGCGTGGGTCTGGCGCTCGTGCTCTTTCAGCCAAAGATCGCCTTGCTGGCGATCATGTTCCTGGTTTTTTCTGATCCCATTTCCTCGTTCTTCGGAATCATCTACGGAAAAGACAAGATCATGCCCAACAAGTCGCTCCAGGGAGCGATCGCATGTTTCTTCACCTGCTACTTGCTGACGCTCTTCTACGGTATCGCCCATGGAGCTGGGGGCAATAATCTCTTGTGGTTTGCCATTATCGGCGGCGTCGTCGGTTCGCTGGCGGAGATGATGTCGGCGTTCAACGTCGATGATAACCTGACGATTCCGGTGATCTCGGGCCTGGGTCTTACCGTCGCAAACTACTTGCTCCAGGTGCTCTAGTGATCCTAGCTCTAGTCCTAGCGGGGACGCTGGCGGCGGCGGACTCCTGTCCGATCGCAGAGGGTGCGCTGTGGGCCCACTACGCCGACGAGTGGGGACATGATGAACGGAAGCCGGCCGCGCTTCAGCGTAGCTCCGTGAAACTCGGAGCTGTTGACGCCCAGTGGATGTACTGGAAGAAAACTTGCTCGCTCACTGCGTGCGACGTCACTTTTGTGCGTAAGCTTCCGAACGGCTGCTGGCATCCGCTCCTCTCTGTGCAAGGGCGTCTCCAGTCTCTAAAAAAAGGTGATTGGTCGAGTTTTACACAGACCTATAACAGCTCTGCGATCTCATCTGAGAAGTCGAAAACTCTTCTCTGGACGTTTGACCCCAAAACACTGAAGTTCACCAGTCAGCCGCACCGCTAGCCAGATAAACGTATTGCAGATTTTTCGATTGAGGGAATAATTAAGAGAAACCCATCAGTCGAGTGAGGACGCATGAGTGAGGGACAGACCGAAGAGTTTAGGCCGACCTACTACCTATCGAATGCCACCCAGACCATCGCCATTAGCCGCGCCTCGCGCCTGGGCCGCGTGTCCGGAGACATCGTCATCGATGACAGGAGTCTGAGTAGTCAGCATTGCTCGTTTGCCTACAAGGGCATCCGCCTCACGATCACCGATCTGGGAAGTTCGAACGGAACGTACGTCAACGGTAACCAACTTACGCCACACGAGGAGACGACCCTGGGCCTCGGCGATGTGATCCAGCTCGGGGCCTTGAGCTTCACGCTGACGGACGCGCCGCTGCCGGATTCGCCGCCGCCGCTTCCCCCGGAGGTGACGGAGTGGCAGAAGATCGTTTCGGTCCTGACGTTCTACCGCATCGACGGCGGATTGGGTTTCTTCTACGGTATCATCTACGTCGCTTCGCTCATCGCGCTCGGCACGGGTCTCTATTTCATGGCGATGATTTTCTGTCCGGATGGTGGCGATCGCCAGCTGGAGAGTGAGATCTATGGCAACGGGCTCACCGCACTCTTCTGGCTTTCGCTCTATGCTCTAGGCCTTCTCAATTTCTTTGTGTATCGGATCCATGTTGCCGACAAAGGCAACTTCCCGAATAAGCTCAAGAGCACAGTCCTCGTCGGCATCATGTTTCTGGCCGGATTCTACGCCGCGACAGTCGGGCTGAAGGCGTCGGCCGTGTGTCGCTATTGCGTGGCCCGTGAATCGATCGTCAAGGCGCGCACGCAGGTTCAGGCCGTAGAAATTTTCGAGACGGACTATTGGGCGACTTTCACCGCCCTCAAAGAAACGGCGTCACCAGAGCTCGAAGCATTTTTGCTCAAAGACTCGGAGGCCGTGAAGAACGGCATCGACAAGAAGCTGTGATCAGTTTTTGAGGTCCGAGAGGTCGACGCTCTCTTGGCAGCCGGCACTGAAACCTTCAGTGCCGATCTCGCAGAAGGTTACGCTCGAAAGATCAAGCTGTGAGAGATCCAGGGCCGGGAGCGCAGAGACGTGCAGCTCTAGGAGTTCCGGAACTCGTACCCAAACGTGGTTAAAGAAGTAAGAACGTGACACGTCAACGAGGCCCGTGATCGCGAGGCCCCCGTTTTCTGGTGTGAGGTGACCGCGGAAGCTCCATTCTGTACCGGCGCTGGCTTCGAAGTCGACGTCCATGATGCCGCAGAACTCGGCTTCGATTCCGCGCTGAGGGACTTTCTCGACGAAGTGCTTGTTGGCACCAAAGGTCGACTCGACCCAGTAGTAGTGGTCGGTGCCAATGCGCTTGAGGAAGGTGCGCGTATCGTTCACTGACTGGGAACTCAAGAACCCTGTCTCAAGACGAGTCATCCCTCGCTCGATGGTCGCGAACTCCGGGTGGGTCAGAGCAAGGGCAATAAATGCAGCACAGCTTAGCATGGGTGAGTTTCTCCCATGCCCGCTAGACTTTGACGACGAAGTTGCAAATTTTACCTGGCACGTAGATCTCTTTCACGAGCGCTCCTTCGGCGAGCCACTTGGCCACCGCCGGCTCCGTTTTCGCGGCCTTGAGGAATTCATCCTTCGAGATGTCGGCAGCGACGTCGATCGTGGCGCGGGTTTTTCCGTTCACCTGGATTGCCATGGTGATGGTGTCATCCTTCGCAAGTGCTGGGTCGAACGCAGGCCAGGGCTCATAGCTCAGGGTCTTCGTGTGACCGGTGAGCTCCCACAGCTCTTCGGCCATGTGCGGGGCCATGGGGGCGATGATGAGTGCGAAGAGTTCAGCACTCTTCTTCGTCACCTTTCCGACTTTACTCGCGACGTTCACGAGAATCATGAGCTGCGAGATCGCCGTGTTAAACTTCATGGCCTCGTAGTCTTCAGTGACTTTCTTGATCGACTTGTGGAGCTCTTTCAGGAGCACAGGATCTTCCGCACCCTCGTGCCAGAGGTCTTTGTTTCCGAAGATGCGAAGTGCTCTCGACAGGAAGGTGTGCACGCCTTTCACGCCGTTCTGGTTCCAGGGCTTCACTTTCTCAAGCGGGCCCATGAACATTTCGTATAGGCGCAGCGTATCGGCGCCGCACTCCTGGACGATCGAGTCCGGGTTCACGACGTTGCCGCGGGACTTGCTCATTTTCTCCCCGTCTTCGCCAAGGATGAGACCTTGATTCACGAGTTTCTGGAAGGGCTCTTTGGTCGAGACGAAGCCCAGGTCGAAGAGCACCTTGTGCCAGAAGCGCGCGTAGAGGAGGTGAAGCACGGCGTGTTCCGCACCACCGACGTAGAGGTCGACGGGCATCCAGAATTTTTCGAGGTCTTTGTCCCATGCACCTTGGTCGTTGCGCGGATCGATGAAGCGCAGGTAGTACCAGCACGAGCCGGCCCACTGAGGCATGGTGTTCGTTTCCCGACGTGCTTTCTTTCCGGTCTTCGGGCACACGACGTTCACCCACTCCGGAATCGTGGCGAGCGGGGACTCGCCAGTGCCGGCCGGTTCGTAGCGCTCAACCGGTGGGAGTGCGACGGGTAGTTCATCAACATCCAGGCAGCGAACGGTGCCGTCTTCGTACTTGAGGATCGGGAACGGTTCGCCCCAGTAGCGCTGCCGCGAGAAGAGCCAGTCGCGCAGTTTGTAGTTGATCTTTTTTGTGCCGAGGTTTTTCTCCTCGAGCCAAGCGATCATTTTCTTGATGCCGTCGGCTTTGTTGGTGCCGTTCAAGAAGTCTGAGTTGACGTGCTCGCCGTCTTCGGTGAACGCGGCTTCCTCGACGTTGCCGCCCTTGAGTACTTCGACGATCGGTAGGCTGAACTTCTTGGCGAACTCCCAGTCACGCTCGTCGTGGCCCGGCACCGCCATGATGGCCCCAGTGCCGTAAGTGGTAAGAACGTAATCAGCGATCCAGACGGGAATCTTCTGGCCGTTAGCCGGATTGATCGCATACGCGCCGGTGAAGACGCCGGACTTATCTTTGTTAAGCTCCGTGCGCTCGAGGTCGGACTTCAAGGCACATGTGGCACGATACTTCTCGATCTCAGCTTTTTTTTCAGAACTTGCGATGACGTCGACGAGCTTATGCTCAGGGGCCAGTACCATGTAGGTCGCGCCGAAGAGTGTGTCAGGGCGAGTGGTGAAGACTTCGATCTCTTCTTTGGTTTGGTCGACCTTGAATTTTACGGTGGCGCCTTCGGACTTCCCGATCCACACGCGCTGCTGCTCCTTGATCGACTCGGGCCAGTCGAGGCCCTCGAGGTCTTCGAGCAGGCGCTCCGCGTACTGCGTGATCCGCAGCATCCACTGCTTCATCGGCTTGCGAATGACTGGGTGGCCACCGACTTCAGACTTGCCGTTGATGACTTCCTCGTTGGCGAGCACCGTCTTGAGCTCCGGACACCAGTTGACCATCATCTCGGATTCGTAGGCGAGGCCCTTGTTGTAGAGCTGCACGAAGATCCACTGCGTCCACTTGTAGTAGTCGACGTTCGAGGTGGCGATCTCGCGGTCCCAGTCGTAGCTGAAGCCGAGGGAGGAGAGCTGGCGCTTGAAGGTGGCGATGTTTTGCTGGGTGACGATGTCGGGGTGGATACCGGTTTTGATGGCGTAGTTTTCTGCCGGCAAGCCGAATGAGTCCCAGCCCATGGGGTGGAGCACGTTGAAGCCCTTCATGCGCTTGTAGCGCGCCATGATGTCGGTCGCAGTATAGCCTTCCGGGTGACCCACGTGGAGACCAGCGCCAGACGGGTAGGGGAACATGTCGAGGACGTAGTACTTAGGCTTCGTCTTATCGAGGACCGTCTTGAAAGTTTTGTTCTGGGCCCAGTAGTTCTGCCACTTGGGCTCGATCTCGAGATGCTTGTATTCCATAGGTCCTCCGCTAGAGTGAGGATACTACCGAAACAGCCAAGGAGAGGGAAGATAAGACATTTAAAAAATGGGGCCCACATCCCGTGAGCCCCATTTTAGACAGGGGGGAACTAGGACTTACGACATGACAAGGGGTAGGTCATTTCGTGTCCTTTGGGGGACGTGATTACCATGTAGTCGTCGACCTCACTGAGCGTCGCAGGATTCTCGATGTGGATGCGATGCTTGAGGCCATCTTTGAAGAGAACTTTATCGAAGCCTTTATGGCGGCGTTCTGTGCGCACTTGATCGACGGAAGAAATGGAGCGGCCATGCTCGTCAGTCTCTTTCGAGAACACGACGCGATCGGCTTCGATCACAAATGACTTTTCGCCGAAGGCCGTCTCACAGACGATGTCACTCGCGGCATGAGCTTTTCCGAACATGTTGAGGGCCAAGAGAAGTCCCATGATGCCGAAGATGTGAGTTAAGTTGATCGTTTTCATAAAGTGTCTCCCTGTGGTGGATCTACATCCAAACCCCGTGCCAAGGAAACCCTCGTGAAATCAACGCATTAAGTGTCTACGCCCTTGACACTTTTCTGATCGTTGTCAAATTTTTAGACGGGTCCTCATAAGAAGTGAACTTAACCTTCAGTATTTGGACATGTTAGCAGAGCTTCGTGAGGACTAGACTTTTAGGACAAGGACCAACACACAAGGAGGTACCTGTGAACGTACAAGTCAGTTGGCACAACATTCCCGCTTCTCCCTACATGGAGGACATCCTCGCGCGAGAAATGGGACGCATCGAGCGGCACTTTCCGGTCGATGGACAACTCGGAGTTCGATTCCGGCAAGAAGGTAATCGCTACCGCGCCCGCGTGCATGCCCAGGCCATGGGCCGGGACTGGTGGGTAACCGGTGAGGGTGAGAACTTAGCCGAGGGCCTACATAAGGCGATGGAGAACCTCATGCGAAAGGTGGGGGAGTTCAAGCGCTACACCAAGGATCGCATCAATAAGCGTTTCCATCGACCGTCGGTGATCGTGGTCGATGCACCGAGCGATCAGGGATAGGTTCGGGCCAGACGCGCGCGCGTAGCTTCAAGAAAGCTCGCGCGCTGCTTCTTGGCGGAAGTTTTTTTCTTCACAACGGTTAGCTGATAACTCACCACAAGAGATTTCTTGGTTGAGAGCGGGACATGGTTATCCACCTGCAACATGTCACTGCTGTGGAGCACGACTGTCGAGAAGCTACTCAGTGCGATAGGGTCGAGCTTCTTACTCTGAGTCACCGCGTGCACGATGCGTGAGTTGCGCACGGAGGTAAGATCGTCGGAGTCGTAGGCCACGTGAAACTTCTCGGGCCCGACCTGATAGTGGCCCTCGCTGATCTGAGACACCTGTGCTCCGAGCACAAGTGAGACCCAGCGCGGATCTTTCATCTGGGCATCGGAGAAGAAGCCCGCGGGTTTATTCACAACGTAGGCAAGCTTCACGATTTGAACGGTCACGCCTTCGCGCTCGAGGAAGCGCAGACCATCGAGGTCCACGAACTCAGGGAGTTTCTTCTGTATGGTGCTGGCGTCGAGTTGATAGAAGGCGTAGTGGACTTCACCTTTCTCTAGCTGCTCCGTTTCGATGCGGAATAGTGGATCGCGCCGGTCGGTCATTCTGGCACTCACCGCCTGAGCGAGTGGCAGTGTGGCGAGCAAAAACAAGATTGTACGCTTAACGAAACCCCACATAATGACACCCTCCTGGTCACAACTAAGCTAATCGGTTATTCGCCTTGAAAGTTGAGGGAAAAAGTTTCGAAGCATGCCGAAAGTTGCTAAGCTAGCCCAATGATTAGACCACTCCATCGCATGGGGCATCCGCTCCTCCGTCAGATCGCTCGCAGGCTTACTCAAGAGGATCTGCGCACGACCGAAGTCCAGGCACTCATCGAGGACATGCGTGAGAACATGCGCCACTACGGCGGCATTGGCCTTGCGGCCCCGCAGATCGGCGAGTCGGTGCAGCTGGCGGTCATCGAGCTCGAGCCGGGCAAGAACCGCTACGGCAGCGACGTGAGTCTTCCGTATACGGTGTTCATCAATCCGGTGCTCGAAGTCTTAGACGATACCAAGCAGGGTTTCTGGGAAGGGTGCCTCTCGGTGCCCGGCCTGCGCGGTTACGTCGAGCGCCCGCGGAAAGTGCGCGTCAGTTACCTCGACGAACACGGCGCTGAGCAGTTTTTGATCGCGAGCGATTTCCTCGCAACCGTCGTGCAGCACGAACTCGACCATCTGTTTGGTCACCTCTACGTGGATCGCCTAAGTGATCCGCGGCTTTTGAGCTTCCAGGAAGAGTTCCAACAATTTTACGGCCAAGCGCCGACCTTGGATGAAGATGAAGTCTGAACTCGCCACTCGCTCGCACACACTCGCGGAGCTCTTGCGCTTCGCGGGCCCCGTGATGATCGGTCAGATTGGCCTCATGCTGATCGGTGCCGGCGACATGTACATGGCGACACAACACTCGACGACGGCACTCGCGGCTATTGGTCTCGGCGTCGCCTTCGTGAATCCGGTGTTTGTGGTGGGGCTGGCGTTCCAGTTCGCGCTCTCGCCCTTGATCGCTCAGCGCCGAGGTGAAAAAAAATCTACCGAGGAGCTGGCCTGGGCTTCTGTCGTGTACGCACTTCTCCTGTCCGTGCCCTTCATGATTCTCACCTGGCTCGCCTCGTACCTCGTTCCCTTCCTTGGGTACGAGGAAAAGCTCACGCAGATGGTGATGTCCTACGTCCAGATCTCGGTATGGTCGATGCCGGGCGCTTTCATCTACACCTCACTGCGCGAGTGGCAGCAGGCGCACGAGAAGACGTTCTGGGCCAACGCCGTTTCGATTCTCGGGGTTCCGGCGAACCTCCTCTTCAACTGGCTCTTGGTGTTCGGCCACGGTGGGTTCCCGGAACTCGGTGTCGACGGCCTCGCCTGGGCGTCGTGCCTCGTGCGCTGGTTCTTGGGTCTTCTGTTGTTGGTGCCGATGCTGCCGCTGTTGCTGCGGAGTCATGGCCTTGACGTCGGATTTCTCAAAGAAGTCGTGAAGCTCGGATGGCCCACGGCGATCTCCATGTTCTTCGAAGTGATGGCCTTCTGTTCTGTCACTCTCTTCGTTGGGAAATTCGGTGAAGTGCAAACGGCTGCCAATAACCTCGTCCTGACACTGGCGTCGGTGACGTTCATGGTTCCTATGGCGATCGCAAGTGCGGTGGGTGTGAAGGTGGGCCACGCCTACGGAGAAAAAAATATTTTTATGATTCGGCGCTACGCCTGGATAGGTCTCTCCATGAGTGTCGCCTTCATGGTGTGCTCGGCGCTGACTTTCGCAACGGTCCCGGAGCCCATTCTCGTTTGGTTCGGATCTGAGGCGCAGGTGCTCGCGTTCGCCGTGAAGCTCATGGTGTGGGTTGCTCTGTTCCAGGTCTTCGACGGCGCGCAAGTCACCCTCGGTGCGATCCTCCGCGGGATGACGATTTCGCGGCCCGTGTCCGTTATCACTTTTATCGGCT
>JBKHVY010000091.1:0-9791 GCA_046569805.1 Bacteriovoracia bacterium
GCATCCCAACGAGGAACATCGCTCAAAGAAAGTGTTGCGAGGGCCTTTTCATCGAGGGGGAAAACTTCCTGGGCGAGAGCAGCTCTTGGTCCCAGTAGGGTGAGGCCTAGGAGGAGGACGGAGAATTTCATTGAGATTTTCCTTTATTCAAACGATCATTTGAATCATACGTTTGAGCGATTATGTATTTAAGTTAGCTTAAAAGCAAGGCTGTAGAAGTGAAATTTAGAAATAAGACAAAAATTAGCGGTTTTCTTAGTTTTGGTGAGTTTTCGTCTAAATAGCAATACTTAATGCTTTGCAAGATTGGTTAGACATGGGAAAGACAACTCGAGTTTAACTTCCCCGCCTCCCTGCTTTAGAGGCACACTCGGGGTACTCAACCCTAAAAAGGACATGATTATGAGCGAGAACATCAAAGCTTTAAGTGAAGCCGTCACCGATAAAGTTCTCAACTGTGAAGTCCAGGATGCCACGGGCCTCAACGATTTCCAAAAACTCCCAGATCGCCAAGGGATCGCCATTCCGCGCGTAGGCATAAACCGCTTCCGAGTGCCCTTGTCGTTTAAGCATCGCGACGGCTCAGTCATGAACCATGACTGTGAGGCCAGCATGTACGTCAACTGCCCGGGGGGGAAGACCGGGATTAACATGAGCCGCCTGTGCACCATCATTCAGAACGAAGGTGCTAACGGTTCGGTGAATTCGAAGTTCTTCAAGAGCGTTCTCCACCGCTTCCGCACGGATCTGCGCGACTACGACACCGAAGAGAAGCTCGACGAAGCGTTCCTTCGCCTGCAGTTCAACTACCCCGTGAAGCAGCTCTCCCTCAAGAGTAACAACTGGGGCTGGCAGTACTATCGCACCATCGCCGAGGCGAAAGAGTCGAAGACCCGTGGCTTCGAGTCCTACATCACTCTCGAGTACGAGTACTCGTCGACCTGTCCGTGTTCGCTCTCGATGGCAAAGCAATACGAAGCCGACTTCGCTCAAGGACTCACCGACGAAGGCAATGGCATCGGCGTCGCCCACGGTCAGCGCTCGCGCGCGACGGCCAAGGTGAAGATCGCAGCGAACGCGACATTCGGGATTGAAGACCTGATCGAACTTTTGCGAGAAGCCATTCCGACGGAAACCCAGAGCCTCGTGAAGCGCATCGACGAGCAGGCCTTTGCCATCCTCAACGGTGCCAACCCGATGTTCGTCGAGCACGCCTCAAAGCGTCTGTTTAAAGTCCTGAATGCCGACGCTCGGCTTGAGGACTGGATCGTGTCCCTCGAGCACTTCGAGTCGCTCCACTCGCACAATGCCTGCGCCGTGATCTTCAAGGGCGTCGAGGGTGGCCTCACAGAAAGCCCGGTATTCTAAAGATAAAAAAAAGCCCACTTTAATGAAGTGGGCTTTTTTTATTTCTTCTTCTCAGTAATGAGGGAAATGTTATCGAGCTTATGCTCTCGCAGAAGATCGAGCACTTTGACCAAGCGCTCATAGCGAACGCCCCCATCCACGCGAAGATTCACCAGAGACTTCGCTTCGGTCTTCTTGAACCAATCGGGAAGCTCTTCCATGGTGGCAGCCTTACCGTTGATGGCAACGGCCGTGTCCGAGAGTTCGATGGTGAGGTTATCGACCTTCTTCTGATCCCCCTGGCCTTGCGTCGCCTGCGGGAGCTTCAAGAGAAGTGCGAGCTCGTCCTTCTTGAAGACGGAGGTCACGAGGAAGAAGATCAAGAGGAGAAACACCATATCGATCAACGGCGTGAGATCCGGTGCGAGCGTCTCGCGGCGATTACGACGGGCCATGGCCTACTTCCCTGCCAAACGCGGGAGCACAAGTTTCTCGAGACGGATCTCAAGACCATCGAGCTTTCCGGTGAGGAAGTTGTGAGCGATGTAGTGCGGGATCGCGACGATGAGACCTGCGATGGTTGTGATCAGCGCGAGCGAGATCCCGGAGGCGAAGTCCCCGGGGTTATCAAGGCCCTTGGTCGCAATCACCTGGAACGCATCGAAGATACCTGTGACCGTTCCGAGAAGACCCAGGAGTGGAGAAATGCTCGCCACGACTTTGATCACCGTCATGCCGTACTCGAGCTCAGAGACCTTGGCCGAGATGAAGTCTTTGGCGATGACGAAGGTGTCACTTCCGAGGTTCTGTTTCTTCAGGTCATCGGCTAGCTCCGTCGCACGCGCGTCGATGTTTTTGCTGAAGTCTCGCAGCACCCAAAAGCGCCAGAAGACGAAAGAGAGGCCAACGATGTTCATCAGCACTAGGATCCAAGTGATCGATCCACCTTGATTAACGTAGTCCACGAGACGCATGGGAGATTCCTTTTTTTACTGAAAGAGTGAGTATCGGATCGGCACTGTCACCGCCAACTCCCGCAGCTCGAGCTCCGCGGGGATCGGCCGGAAGCTCTTGAGCCCCGCGACCGCGGCGAGCGCAGCTTCGTTCAAACGCTGGTAGGCGCAAGGCCGAGTGACCCGTGAGTCGATGATATGGCCCTCGGGCGTGAGTGTAAACGAGACTTCTACGGTGCCCGATTGTCCAAGGCGCGATGCCTGCAGGGGATAAACCTTGTTGCGCTCGATGCGCGCCCGCAGCTCCGAGAGATACATCTGCTTGAGATCGAGCTTCACCTGGGCCGAGAGTGGTGAACTCGCGGCGACGGGAACGATCGGCTCCACCGCGGGTGCAGGTGTTGGCGTCGGTTGAACTTTCTGGACAGGCCGGGGCTTAGGTTTCGCGACCTCTTGCGGGGTCACGGTCGGAGCTTCCGAAAGACTCAGTGTCATGACCGGGGCGGTGGTACCGGTGTCCCAGTTCTCACTCACATGACGCCACGACAAAAAAACTCCATGCAAAAGGCACAGGACGCCTGCGATCAGGATGAGAGGTCGGTGCTGCTGGAGGGTAGAGTCCATGATGTGTTTAATATACCAAACAAATGTTTTCGTCCACTGAGTATGCAAAAAAGAGTGGCTTGACGGGGTCCCAAGAAAGAGGCCATGGTAAAGAGAAAAACCTCATAAATACAATCGGTTATTCATGCGTATCTCCGAAGAAATCAAGGTCTACATTAACGACCTTTGGCACCTGAAACTGATCACCGTGCAAAACGTTCAGCTGACGCTCGGAAACGTTACCCTAGCGCTGGTGATGCTTCTTCTGACGAACCGCCTCGCGAAGCTCCTCTCGCGGTTCATCCTGAAGCGCCTGGTGCTCCCCTTTCATCCCGACTCGCAGGCGATGAACACCTACCGGCGCCTGATCTACACCACGAACTTCGTTTTGTTCTTCGTGATTTCTCTGAGCATCGCGGGCATCCCGCTCACCGTCTTCACTGTCGTCGGCGGCGCCCTCGCCATCGGCGTGGGTTTTGGATCCCAGAACATCGTGAACAATTTCATCTCCGGCCTGATCCTCATGGCGGAGAAGCCGCTCGAGGTCGGTGACGTGGTGGAGATCGATAACATCACCGGTACGGTCCTGGAGATCGGAACGCGCGCCACCAAGATCCGGACAGTAGAAAGTAAGATCTGGATCATCCCCAACAGCATGTTCCTCGAGAAGGCCGTGCTCAACTGGACCAACGGGAGCTCCATCGTGCGAACCGACGTCAGCGTTGGAGTCGCCTACGGAAGTGACCTCGAGAAGGTGAAGCAACTGAGCCTCAAGGTGCTGCAGGACATGGCCTTCGTCGAGCCCTCGCCGCACGCGCGCGTGATCTTCGACGACTTCGGTGAAAGTGCCCTCACCTTCCGGCTGTTATTCTGGGCGGACCTGGATAAGGTCGACTCGCTCATGGAGTGTCGTAGCGAGGTCCGCTTCGCTCTGGATAAGGTGTTCCGCGAAGCCCAGATCGAAATCAGCTTCCCGCAGCGGGACTTCCACCTGCGCAGTTCGGCTCCGCTAGAGGTGAAGATCTCGTCGTGAGCCCTGCCACCAGTTCATCGCACTGGTGATGACGGCCACGAGTCCCTGGCCCGGGAACACGGTGTCTCCGACCTGCGACAGGCCCGGGCGCCGGCGCCAGGAAGGCCACATCCAGAACGGATGCGCCCAGCGGTGCGGTAAGCCCCCCACGCGACCGGTTTTGCGCGAGGTGTAGCGCGCGAAGGTCTTGGGCGTGCCGGCCGCCTGGAGCTTCACTTCTTTGACCTGAGGAAACTCTTTGAGGAAATGGCGCCAGATGCCTTCGGCGCGCTCGAGTTTCTTCGCCTTGTAATCTTCGGGAGAAAGTAAAAACCACTCGGCGGGCAGCGTGTGCTGGGACATGGTGACTGTCTGCCAGCCCGCGGGCGCACGGGCGCGATCCTCGGGGTGGGAGAAGGACACGAAGTAATCTTCCACGTCGCTGTCCGGAAGCACGAGGTGGTAACTCTCTCGAATCGGTGTGGAGTCAGTCCTGACCGCTGCGTAGAGGGTGAACGCGCCCCAGGCCTCGTCGGGTGAAGTGCGAAGATCGCTGATGAGTTTTTCCAGTGACCACGTCGTGAGGTTGGCCACCACGTGATCGAAGCTGCGCTCCTCTGTCTGCGTCGAGACCTTCCACTGGGCATCCCGCGGCGACAGGCCGGTCACAAGCGAGCTCGGCTTCCACTCTCCCCCGAGCGATTGAAAGTGACTGAGCCAACCTGCAAAGAGGCCCTGCATCCCCCCTTTGGGGAGATAGGTTTCCTGTGGGTATGTGAGTGCGAGTGTGCCGATCAATGCAGGAACTTGGTCGGCATGATTTTGCGCCGAGATCATACAGAGTGCGTTGAGCCAGCGCTCGAACTTCTCGGAGCTGCCTTGCCGCAGCCGACGGAAGGTCGCTAGATCCATCGCCAGTGTGGGCAAGAGTGGAAAGCCACGCAGCCACTGCGGAAGACTCTTGAGATCGCTCACGCGCGTGGGCGGGAAATTCTCTAGGTGCGAGAGCATTCCCCAGGCCCTGGTCTCGAGTGCCTTCACGTCGTCCCAGAAGCGCCGATGCGCGATGCCCGGGAACACGCGCTCGAGGGTGGCGAGCCACTCCTCCTGCGAGCGACCGTAGGCGAAGGTCTCGCCGGCGAGATGAAAAACGATACCGGGATCCGCTGGCCACACCTCGACGGGGGCGCCGGTGAGTTCGCTCCAGCGCGAGACCGGTCGACCGGGCCCGAGGCCACTTAAGGTCGTGGCTCCTGCATCGAAACTGAAGGGCCCGCGGTTAAACCAGCCGGCCGAGCCGCCGGGGAATCGGTGACCGTCGTAAAGAGTCGTGGGCACCCCATGAGACTGCGCTAAAAGCGCAGCCGCGAGACCTCCTCCACCGGCTCCGACGACGGCCAGCTTCTTCATTTAAGAGCTGCCTCGATGGCCTTCGTGATGTCTTTCGAAGTGGGTGACGTCATCGAGGTCCAGCGATCGACCACGGCGCCGTTTTTATCCACGAGGAACTTCACGAAGTTCCAGCCGATGTCGCCAGAAGTTTTCTTCTCGGATGTGAGGAACTTATAGAGAGGTCTGCGGTTCTTGCCGTTCACCTCGCCCTTCGAGAGGAGGGGGAAGTTCACGTTGTACTTCTTCTGGCAGAACTCCTTCATCTCCTGGTCGCCCTCGGGAGTCTGCCCCCCGAACTCGTTGGACGGGACGCCGAGCACCGTGAACCCCTTCCCCGCGTACTGAGTTTGGAGCTTCTGAAGATCTTCCAGTTGAGACGTGAAACCACACTGACTCGCGATGTTGACCACGAGCACGGCCTTGCCCTTGAACTCTTCGAGCTTCAGGGTTTTGCCGTTGATGTCTTTTTCCTCGACCTGATAGAACGCCTGGCCCCAGGCCGGAAGAGTGAGCAAAAGTGCGAAAACGAGACTCAATTTTTTCATCAAAAACCTCCGTGTGTAAGCTGCTATATTCTCATAGATATCAAGCTTTGCAGATAAACCAAATCCTAGGCGGCCCTGGCCAGGAGCCCCGACTTCCCTTAATCTGCCGTTACAAGGAGATTCCGGTGCTGAGCTTAAAACTAGGGACGAACATTCTGGACGCCGTGAATCGCCTAGATTTCCGGTTCACTCCCGACGAAGCCATCTCCACTCTCCCCCAAGAGCTGCATACCCTCTTCGACCACTCGGGTAAGCGCTTCCGGCCGGCGCTGGTGTTTCTCTTCGGCCAGATCTTCCGCCTCGAAGAGGCGCAACTCGCCCCCTACGCCCGGGCGGTGGAAATGACTCACACCGCTTCGCTGGTACACGACGACGTCATCGACGCAGCCACCGAGCGCCGCAAGATCCCGACCATCAACCACCGCTTCACGAATACCCAAGCGATTCTCGCCGGGGACTTCCTCCTCGCGCGCGTCATCGGTGACCTCCTCGTGACCGGCCGCTTGGACGCGATCCAGACTCTCACCGACGCCATCAAGAGCCTCGCCGACGGCGAATGGCTGCAGGCGAAGCTCAAGGCCCAGGGCCACGCCACGTGGGAAGAACTGGAACTGGTCGCCCGGAAAAAAACCGGAAGCCTCATGCTCTGGAGCTGTCTAGTTCCAGCGCTTCTCTCTCGGCAGTCCGAAGCCGTTCAAGCCGAATGCAAGCAGCTCGGCGACGACATCGGC
This sequence comes from Bacteriovoracia bacterium, assembly GCA_046569805.1. Taxonomy (GTDB): domain Bacteria; phylum Bdellovibrionota; class Bacteriovoracia; order Bacteriovoracales; family Bacteriovoracaceae; genus UBA6144. Next base: position 6,584 of record JBKHVY010000091.1, read on the forward strand.
GTGTTCTTCCAGATGCTCGACGACGTGAACGACTTCAATCCACACTCCGGAAAGCCATTTGCGGCGGATCTTTTAAACGGTCAGCTGAACTTCGTCACCGTCCGTATGCTCGCGATGAATCCGCAGATGCGCGGGGAGTTTGATCATTTCCGCTCGACCGGCGAGTTCCGGTCGCAGGACGAGCTCAAGCTCGCTCTGAAGTATGTGGTGGATGCGTCGCTGGCGCTCGAGCAGAACCTGAACGTCCGCTTCGCAAGGCTCACCTCGGACACAAACGCCACGGCGATCTTCCAAAAGATGCTCGTGAAAGTGCGCGAGACCTTCGCTAAGCCCACACTTTCCTAAGCGTCAGGTTCAAGCGCTCGCCCGAGCCTAGGAGGCCTGCGCTTTCAAAACTGAGGCTCTTCGCCCGGCCAGCTCCCACGGCGTGCCGCATCTGGCGAGCAGTGCCACCGAAACAGTACACCGAGTTCCCGGGAATCAGCACACTCGCCTCCTCTCCGCTCGGTGTTTCAAAGTAAAACTTCGCCGTAGAACCGAAGTTGATTCCCACCACGGGGGCCACCCTATCGAGCTCCTCCTTGTCGGTGTGCCAGCTCATCTTGCGGCCTTTGGTGTAGTAGTTCACGATGACCGCTTCGGCGCGCCAGCCGACGACGTCCGGGAAACACTCGGCGACGACTGCCGCGCCTAAGTCTTGTAGCCAGGGGTCAATGGCGTGCGGAGTCACCTCCCCGGGCCCTTGAGGGTAGTACCGATAGTCGAGCGGGTTCCAGTAGAGGCCTAGGCACATGTAGCGGTCCACCGGGTACTTCGGCTTCGGGTGGAAGCGATTCGGTTTGAGATCCGGATGATGGAATCCGCGCGCAGCGTCCTGCCCGAGTGTGAGAATTCGGTTTAAATAGTCTCGCGCCACTTCGAGGTCGAAGGCGTCCTGGGCGACAAAAAAATCAGAGCGCGGCGCAAGCCAGTTCATGACACGAGGATAGCAAGATGGAACAAGAGAAAAAAGAGTGGGCCCAGAAACTTCGCCAAAGTTTCGATCATGCCGAGGCCTTGATGAGCTTTCTCCAGCACACCCTCGAGAGCTTCGCCCACCGCTACCTGACCGCACCGACGATCGAGGGCCAGGGCAGTGTGCTCCTGCTCGAGGGCCGGGAGCCGAACATGGGCCAGGCGCTCAAGACCTCGCACCCGCAGATCAAGGACGCCGTGAAGGCGCTCGCCAAAAGCGTACCTCGTGAGCAAGGCCCGGTACTTGTCTCGCGCGTGAAGGTCGAGATCTTCGAACTCACCGCTGACCGGGGACACATCACCCTCACCGCGCAGGTGAACTGGGCGCACCCTCAACATCTCTGGGACGCTCCGGAGAAAGTCGAGAAAAAGAAGGTCCTGGTGTGGAATGATCTAATGGAATTCCGCAAAGGTTTTCCGCTGGCCCTCGACGAGGTCTGCGATCTCTTCCTCTAAAGGGACTCTCATGCAAGGCCTCTTGATTCTCGGAGACCAACTCTTCCCCGATGTTGTCTGGAAGAAGTACAAGGACCTCCCGGGCTTCATGGCCGAGGACTTGGGCCTGTGCACGCACTATAAGTACCACAAGCACAAGATCATCTTCTTCCTCGCCAGCATGCGCCGGTTCCACGAGGAGATGAGTGGCGCGGGATTTAAGATCGACTACCACCCCCTCGACGCCGCTCACGGGGAGACGCCCTTCATCGCGCGCCTTGAAGCTTGGCTCAAGAAAAAAAGATCACGCGCATCGTGAGCTTCGAGGTCGACGACCTCTTCTTCGAAGCCGAACTCGCGGATCTGTTTAAGAAGCACGAGGTCGAGTGGACGACACTCGCGACGCCGAAGTTCATGACCTCACGCAAAGACTTCCGCGACTACCTCGCTCTCGGAAAGAAGCCCTTCATGAAGACCTTCTACGAGGGCCAGCGAAAGAAAACAGGCATCCTCATGGACGCCAAAGGCAAACCGGTGGGGGGCAAGTACAGCTTCGACGCTGAGAACCGCAAGAAGATCCCGAAGGACCTCGTGCCACCGTCGCTTCCGAAGGTGGAACTCACGCCCACGGTCCACGCCGTGATGAAACTCGTCGATAAAAAGTTCGCGGATCACCCGGGGAGATCCCAAGACTTCTGGCTCGAGACCTCGCGCGCGCGCGCCAAGGTCGCGGCCGGGGACTTCTTCAAGCACCGCCTCGCCCTTTTTGGTGACTACGAAGACGCGCTCACACCGGAGCATGACTTCGTCTACCACTCGACGCTTTCGCCCTACATGAACATCGGCTTCCTTCCACCGGAGATGCTGATGCAACAAGTGCCGAAGCTCCTCGAGAACGAAGTCCCACTCAACTCCCTCGAGGGCTTCGTGCGCCAGGTGATCGGCTGGCGCGAGTTCATCAACGGCATCTACCGCGGCTTCAATGACGTGCAGTCGACGAAGAATTTCTTCGGGCACAAGCGCCGGCTCACCAAGCACTGGTACGACGGCACGACCGGCATCCCGGTGCTCGACGACGCCATCACCAAGGCCGATCGCCTGGGCTACTGCCACCACATCGAGCGCCTGATGGTGCTCTCGAACCTTATGCTCCTGTGCGAAGTCCATCCCCACGACGTGCACCGCTGGTTCATGGAGATGTTCGTCGACTCTGCCGACTGGGTCATGGGCCCCAACGTCTGGGGGATGGCGCAGTTCTCCGACGGCGGAATCTTTGCGACGAAACCGTATATCTGCGGCTCAAACTACATCAAGAAGATGTCCTCCTACAAAGACGGGCCCTGGTGTGACGCGATGGACGGGCTCTACTGGCGCTTCATGGAAAAGCACCGCGAGTTCTTCGCCAAGAACATGCGCATGGGCGCGGCCATGGGAAGCCTCGACAAGATGGACCCCGAGCGCCGCAAGCGCATCATGGGCGCGGCCGATGCGTTCATTCAGAAAGTCACTACAGGGTGAAACAAACTCTATGCAACAGGCTCTTTCCGAAAGCGATTCTTGATCCACCACAAGAGGAAGAGGATCGCGAGTCCCCCGAAGAGGTAGAACTTAAACTGCTGGAGCGAATTCAGGATGACTTCGCCGTAGGTCGCGACGAACCAGACTTGCGTCGGCACGGAGATGAGCGCCGCTGTGCCGTCGATGGCGAGGAACTTCCACAGCGGAATGCCTAAGAGGCCACAGGACAGGTGCCCCGGAA
>JBKHVY010000092.1:0-9790 GCA_046569805.1 Bacteriovoracia bacterium
TAAGTGGGAGCTAGCCGTGAAACTCATGCAGATCACGCATCGTGAAACAGGTACAGTCATCGCCCGCAGAGTTACGCAAGCGACGAACATCTTGTCGCGACTCCTGGGGCTGATGTTTAAGAAGGACCTAGGAGAGTTCGACGGCTTGCTGCTACAGCCGTGTAATTCGATTCATACGTTTTTCATGCGCTTCCCGATCGACGTAGTCTTCCTATCGTCCAGTAACGAAGTCGTGAAAGTGATCCGGGCCATGCCGCCTTGGCGCTTTTCGTGGCTCTACCTTCGTGCCGTGAAGACCCTCGAGCTCCGCGCCGGCACCCTTCCCGTCGACTTCACCGAGGGAACATTCGTCGAGGTGATCCATGTATAAGCTCGTAGCCGTTGGAGGCAAAATCCGAGGACAGGAAATCGAGCTTCGAGACGGAGAAAATACTCTCGGTCGTGCGGCCGATTGCGACCACCAGATCCTCGTTGACGGTGTGTCTAAGAAGCACATGCAGGTCACGGTGAACGGCGACTCTGCGTTCGTTGAGGACTTAGGAAGTTCAAACGGGACGTTCATTAATGGAAAACTCGTTAAGAAAGCGACGGTAAAGGACGGTGACAAGATCGCCCTGCCGAACGTGATCTTCCAGGTCGTGTTCGTCACCGAAAAGAAGATCATCGTGAAGAAGAAGGTCGCGAAGCTGGCGGCCGCGGACGAGGCGATCGACCTCGACGGGAAGGAAGCGATGCCGGCGAGCATCGGCGGGAAAATGATCTGGGTCTTCAAGAATAAGGTCATGCCGATCATCTATAACTTCAACGAACAGTACGAGTGGAGTGCGCTGATCGGGATCCTTCTGTTCATCTTCATTGGCATCACGATTGCTCTGACGATCTTCCCGGTACTCCGGGACTCGAAGCGCCTCCTGACCCTCGAGGTCGCGCTCCGGGGTGCGCAGTACGCAGCAGAGGTGGCGCGCACGAACTCGGTCCCTCTCTCGCGCCGCGAGCTCGACAAGATCGACACGAACTTCCTCGACGGCGTCGAGGACATCGACTCCTACGAACTCTTCGACTTCGACGGCCGAATCGTTCGCCCCATGAGTAAGCTCAACACGTACATTAGTGATTCCCTCTCGGTCGGCGCGAAGACGTTCTACAACGATAGCGCCAACCAGTCCCGCGAGTACATCGGTGGCTTGGGTGACAATAAGATCGGGATCGCTCGGTTGCTCAAGGCCTACGACGTGAAGACCGGGAGAGAGGAAACGGTCGGCATCATCGCCATCCGCTTCGCGCCGAAGACCTTGATCGTGCAAGCCGCGAACAACTCGAAGGCATACCTGGAGTCCCTCGTTACTTCCGGAATGGTCGCCATCATCCTGTTCGGAATGCTGTACTTCATGACCATTCGTCCGATCGAAGAGATCCGGATTCAGATCGAAAACGTCCTGCGCGGAAAGATCAAGGAACTCGATACGAACTACCTCTTCCGAGAACTGGTGCCTCTGCGCAACAGCATTAATTCAGTGCTTCAGCGACTCCGAGAACTGCAGAACACGGACACCGGAGAGGTCGCCTCGATCGAAGAAGACGCCCCCTACGTACGGACTCTTATGGAGTTCCTTCAGGGTGCCCAGGGGCCCGTCATGGTGCTCGATTCAGAAAAACTGATCCAAGGACTAAACCTCGAAGCCGAGGACCTTGTGGGCATCCGCCAGAGCTCTTCTCAGGGTCAGAGTCTCCTGGACGCCGCACGGGACCAGGGCTTCGCTGCGACGGTGATCGACCTCTGCGACCAATCATCGAACAACGGTGGCGTAAACCAACGAGAAACCTACGAGATCGGCGGTAAGGACATTGCGATCAACGTGGTCGCACTAATGGGTAAAGATAAGTTCGCTAAAGGCTTCTACCTAACCTTTGTAAAACCGGAATAAGCAGACATGTCAAAGAACGTACTGGCCATGAAGCACTTCGAAGTGCCCCGGGAAGAGGGGACTTGGTGGCGTCTTATGTGCCTGACGGGACAGACAAAAGGTGAGGCATACATTCTCACGGGCAATCGTATTGTCATGGGTCGTTCCGAGAAAGCAGACGTGCGCGTACTTGACATCAAGTCTTCACGGGAGCACGCGGAAATCACGCGTGTTGGTAAAGACTGGGTCCTCACGGATCTCGGGTCTCAAAATGGCATCGTCGTTAATGATCAGAAGGTCTCGCAGCTCAAGCTGAAGGAAGGCGATAAAATCGTCATCGGACAGACGGTGTACAAGTTCGCGAAGGTCGAGGTGAAGGGACCGGAGGCGTCGAAGGCAAAGAAGCCAGACCTCGACGAAGGCTTTAACGAGGTCGAGCCGCAGAAGAAAAAGTCCTCGGCGCTCCTGGGGCTCGTGGCGGCCGTCGGCATCGGGTTGATCTTGCTAGACGACTCCGATACGCCCAAGGCACGAAAGAAGGAAAGCGCCAGCAGTAAAGTGACGAAGGATGTCACCGACGAGTACCTGAACCTCGTGCGCCAGAAGCAGATGATGGAGGACAAGGCACTCAAGCAAAAGATGAATACGATCTTCAACCGAGGCCTCCGTGAGTACAGAGAGAAAAATTATTTCCGCGCGATTAACGAGTTTAATCTCGCTCTGATTCTTAACCCGAGTGATCCGCTGGCCGACTTCTACCTAAGAAAGGCGAAGGAAGAGTTGGACAAAGTTATCGCGGACGAGTTCATTAAGGGGAAACGTGATGAAGAGGCGTTGCGCTATCAAAACGCGATCGTGACCTACTGTTCGATCATTCGGCTTCTTTATCAGTACAAAGAGGATGAGCGCTACAAGTCTGCCGAAGAAAACATAAAAAACCTTGAAGGTAAACTAGGACTAGAGCCCGGTGAAAGTAACTGTCTTAAAAAGCAACAAGCCGATCAGTGAGGCCAGCTGGCCTGACTCAGAGGTCGAGGAAGGATTTGAGGCGTTCATCGGACGCTCCGAGGACTGTCATGTCCTGATCGATGATCCGTTGATTTCTCGCCACCATCTCGTGCTGCGCTTCGAGGACGGCCGCTGGCGCCTCGAAAAGCTGAGCCAACTAGGGAGCGTGACTGTCTCCGGGAAAATCCTTGAGAAGATCATCGACGTGTCTGTCGGAGAATCGATCATTTTTCCTCCGTATGCCATTCGCCTCGATGAGCTCCCCGGTGTTAGGCCCTCGACGGTGTCGGCTCCTAGCGCGTCTCCCATGCCAACAACCACTGTCGAGTTCCCAAGCGATCTTATGAGCGACGACCTTCCTCCGCTGGAATCCGTTGATGCGACTGTGTTTATTCCACCACCGCAAACAGTAACCGTCGCGACGCCGGTATCAGAACCTCAAGCGGAAGAGCTCGGCCAGGGCCTCGAAGACTTGCCTGGCGGAGACTTCCTTTCCGAAGACATCGGAGACCTGTCCTCATCTCCGTCCTTCGACGAAACAACACAGGATTCTAGCATGGATGATCCGGATGATTCGGGTGAAGCGATTCCCGAAGAATCGACCGACGCAGACTTTGGGAGCTTCTCCGATGACTCTGCGACGAGCAGCGAACTCATGACGAACGAAGTGGCTCCCCTCGACGACGGCTCGGACTCGACGCGTGTGCTCCAGAAATTCGCCAGCTACGAACTCCTCTTGTTCGGTGAGTTCGCGCCCTACGACAGGTACTCGATTGATAAGGCGGAGATCTTCATCGGCCGTGACACGAAGAAATGTCAGATCGTCCTCACGGATTCGGAAGTCTCCTCAGTTCATGCGGTTCTGCGCAAGAACATGATTAGCCTAACCCTCGAGGACCTCAATTCGTCAAACGGAACGCTCTTAAACGGTCAGCGCATCAATAAGGCCGACCTTACGAACGGCGATGAGTTCATCATTGGGTCTACGACTTTTACGGTCCAGGTCGTGTCGGATCTGCTCGAAGCGGAATCCGATCGCCTGATGCCAGTTGAAACGGGTCAGACCATCGAACAGGTCGAGGAAATCGAAGAAGAAGTAGATCTCGGAGACGCCGCGGGTTCCGGTGATGCTCTGGACTTCTCTGGTGCGAACGAAGAGCCCGAGAAAAGCGTGTTCAAGCGTTTCTTGAAGCGCTACAAGACGGATCCGCAGTTCAAAAAGAAAGTCATTATCGGTGTCGTCCTCGCGATGCTTCTCCTGAGCTTGTACGACACGACTCCAGATCCTTCCTCGGCTCCGAAGAAGGAGGTTCCGAAAGCTGCTGATGCAGCGAAAGTGGAGAAGGCTACGCCCGCGGCACGCGTCCTGAGCCCCGAGCAGATCCGGTCACTCGAAGCGAAGTACAAAATCGCGGAAGCCTACGTGAACGAGAAGAAACTCGACGAAGCCCTCGCGGAGCTAGAACAGATCCTTGCGATCGATCCGGATTATGCAAACGCGAAGACTCTCTTCCAGTACGTTCAGGAAAAGAGTCGAAAGCTTAAGGAGGAGCAAGAGCGACTCAAGCAAGAAGAGATTCGGGCGAAGATTCGCGAGGAAGTGAAAGCGATGCTCGTGGAGGCCAAGGAAGCAGTTGCCCAACGGAACATTCCTCGCTCGGAACAGTTGTTCAGTAAGATCCTTGAGAAGGACCCGGAGAACATCGACGTCACTCCACTGCGCCTCGAGCTCGAGGCGTGGCAAGCGGAGGAGCGAGCGAAGAAAGAAGCCGAGGAGCGCAAGCGTGCGGAGCGCGCCCGCCAGGTGGATGCTCTCGCGCCCGGAAAAAAACTGTACCTCTCAAAGGAGTGGTACAAGGCGATTCTTAAGCTAGAAGAGTTCATCACGATGAAGAACCTAGACGAGGATCTTATCAAGGATGCTTCAGACATGCTCGCCGATGCGAAGTCTCAGCTCGCCTCCGACGTCGCACCGATACTGGGACGAGCTCGCTCGTTAAAGGAAGGCCAGGATTTGAAGGGGGCTTACGAAGCTTACCTCGAAGTTCTCAGCATCGAACCGACGAACAAGGAAGGCCTCGATGAGGTCGACGCGATCCGTGAAATCCTCGACACGCGATCGAAGAAAGTGTACCGCGAAGCGATCATCGCCGAGAGTCTGTCGTTGTTTAGCGACGCGAAGGAAAAGTTCCAGGAAGTCCAGCAGATCTCTCCAACCGACAGTGAGTACTATAAGAAAGCAACTGATAAACTAAAGAACTATTTGGAGTAAGTCATGAAGCTGAGATCTTATGCCGCCGTGACGCACCAGGGACCGCACCTTGAGACGAACGAAGACGGTTACGACTTCGATCTCGATAACCAGCTCTTCTTTGTGCTTGATGGGTTTGGTGGCGCTGGGATTGGTGATCGGGCCGTGAGTCGCCTCAAGGAAGACTTAAAACAGTATCTTTCGAACCTCTCAAGCGATCCTGATGCAACGATGCCACTTTACTGGAGTCCGCGCTGGCTGCTTGAGGGAAACGCGCTCATAAACGCCATGCTCAATTCACATCAAACGATGCTTAAGGAAAATGCCTCAAAGAGCTTAAACCAGCGCTCAGGTGCTAGCGCTGCGTGCGCGATCAAGGCCAACGACATCCTTGTTCTCTCGCAAGTCGGAAGCTGTCAGGCCTATCTTTCTCGGCATGGTCACGTTTCCTCGATTTTTGTCCCAGAAACATATCAGTTCCACTCACCAGATCCCTGCGCGCCGTCCGCACTCCGTGCTCCTGCAGGAGCTTTTGGGTTCTTTCCCGAGTTGAGTTGGCAGATGCGTGAGATCAAGGTGCTTCCCGGAGATCAGTTTGTATTTCTAACCGAGGGGATCTCACCTTGGGTTTCTGTGCAGGAGCTGAGCTATACCCTCAGTCGCACAGAAGATGATTCTCATGCGAAGTTGAATGCTCTCATAAAGTTGTCTAATTCGCGCGGGAATACCTCGAATCAGACAGGTATGATTCTCGAGTTTTAACACCGTTTTCGCTTTTCGCACTCGATTTCAATTGCCTATAATATTGAACATGGGCGTTAAAATTTTATTGGCTGACGATAGTCCGACGGTTCACAAAGTCATCAAAATCATCTTGAAGGATGAACCGTGCGAGATCATCGATTGCCCGAAAGAGTCAGAGCTCATCGATAAGCTTAAGCTCCATGCGCCCGCCGCCGTGTTCCTCGACTTTAACTTCTCCGAATCAAAGACGGGCTACGATCTGTGCCGTGAGATCAAGCAAGTTTCACCCAAGTCAAAGATCCTCGTTATGTACGGGACATTTGATACTGTCGATGAAAACGCGATTCGCTCTGCCGAGGCGGATCAGCACGTCATAAAGCCCTTCGATACAGCAAAGTTCCTTGTTCAGGTAAAGAACCTTCTTGATGAAGGATCTGCTCCTGCACCGATCGTGGAAAGCACTGTTGAAATCGACGAGGGCTGGAGCATTCGCGAAACTGTTGAGAAGACAGCACCGAGCATTTCGAAGATGACGGATGATACCATGGCAACGCTCAACGATGACTTGAGTGATTGGGGTATGATGGTCCCTGGTGTGATCGGCAAGTCGTCAGGAAATCCAGATCTCCCACCTGTCATCGAAGCGAAGGTTTCCCCCGTTGTCGCTGCGCCAGCGTCTCCCGTGACTGCGAAGCCCGTGGCGACCTCAGAAGTCGTCCTCCCATCGGACGATGACCTCGAGTACCCGGACTTGACGAGTGGCAGTGAAGTAGAGATCGACCTTGCGCCGACGCCCGCACCGCGCTCGAAGCTCGTGCCGTTGAATGAACTCGTCATGACGGAAGAAGTGTCGCTGACGACGAACGAAATCGCATCGTCTGCGGGGATGACCCAGGACGAAGAAATTGCCATGCGGATCGCGGATCAAATCCGCGATGAAGTTGAAAGTGATCTCTGGGCTGCTGATGCGTTCGAAGATTCACAGCCGAAGCTAACGGTCGTAAAAGAAGAAGTTCTTGAGGATCCGAGCTTCAGTGCGCAGAGTGAAGATTCAGACCTTGTGAGCTTTTCGGATACGCTCTTCGAAGATCGCCTCGATCAGCAAGACGTGCTTCCAACCTACTCATCGACGCCGGCGAGTTCTGTCGGCGCTCCCCTCGACCTCGAGGCCCTAAGGCCTATGATCAGAGATATCGTTCGCGAAGTCGTCATCGAATACTGCCATCAGAACGTCGATAAAGTTGCGTGGGAAGTCATCCCGGACCTCGCGGAAAACTTGATTAAGAAAGAGCTCCAGAAGCTCAGTGAAAAGGTCACGCGAGACCTCTAGTTTGCCCACCGAAGCGTACCGTTGTAGATCGATCTTCCGCTGACGATCGCTTCTCCGTGGTCTCCTAGTCCCTCAAAAGTTCCACGGGTGAGCTCACCGTTGTCAGTGATCGTTACGGTTTTTCCTAGATGCACACATCGCTTGAGCCACTCCTGGGAAATCTCTTCCTTGGGCATCGGGTGCCGCTTTTGGTAATCAGCGACGAGTTGCTTGGGAAGTTCATGCTGCCAGTCTTCACCTAGAGGAGGCACGGCTTCCAGGACGAATCCCCAATCATTTTTCGGCTGCTGCAAAAGATTAAGACCCACACCGACGATCATTTTCGGTGCGTGGTAGTTCAAGAGAATGCCCCCGCATTTCTTATTCGAGCGGTAGAGATCGTTGGGCCATTTCAAGTCGACGGTGACACCAAGCACGACGTCGAGGCTCATCGCAAGAGAGACGGCGACCTCGAGTGACTGCCAGGTGAGATCAGGGTGAGCAGTCGCTTGAAAGGAGAAGGCGAGGGCACCTTGGTAGTGATCCCAAACGTTCTCACCGCGCCCTCGACCGGCAGTTTGCTGTAGCGTGGTAATTAAATCGTAGGTATCAAGCTGGCGTTTCAGTTCGTCTTGGGTAGAATCACACTGCGCTAAGCGTAAATGTCTAATCATGACGACGAGGTTACCATGTCCCTTATTAAACGCGATACTCCCCGCCCCATTCGCTTCACTCCGCACATTAATCCTTACGCTCATGGAAGTGTGTTGGCGGAATTCGGAAATACCAAAGTCCAGGTTACGGTTAACGTGCAAGAGAGTGTGCCGCCTTTCCTCAAAGGTAAAAATCAAGGGTGGCTCACGGCGGAGTACGCCATGCTCCCGTCTGCGACGCACACTCGTGGCGATAGAGAGCGGAAAGGGGCTTCGGGCCGCACCCAAGAAATTCAACGACTGATTGGCCGCGCCCTGCGTGCCATCATTGACCTTAAAAAGCTCGGCGAGCGGACCTTGATGATTGACTGCGACGTCATCGTCGCTGACGGTGGGACGCGTACAACCGCCATCTCCGGTGCCTACGTGGCGCTGGAGCTTGCGATTCGAAAGCTCCAGGCCGACGGCCTCCTCAAAGACCAACCGCTTAAAGAGGGCCTGGCGGCGGTCAGCGTAGGGCTCGACAAGGAAGGCCGTGCGATCGCCGATCTGAACTACCAAGAGGACTCGACCTGCGAAGCCGACGTGAACGTCGTGATGACCGCGAGTGGGAAGTTCGTCGAACTCCAGGGCACCGCCGAAGGGGACCCGTTCTCCGAGGAGCAACTGCACGCGCTCATCAGCTGTGCTCGCTCAGCCATCACCAAGGTCGTCGAAGCCCAGCGAGCGATATTGAATGCTTGAAGTAATTTTGGCCTCGGGAAATGAACACAAAGCGCAAGAGTTTGCGGAGCTCTTTCATGGCCGTATTCAAGTGCGACCAGCGCCGCGAGGCTTGCAGCCCGAGGAAACAGGCACAACGTATATAGAAAATGCCTTAATCAAGGCAAAGGCCTACTACGACGAATTTAAGCTCCCTGCTCTCGCCGATGATTCCGGGTTAACAATCATCGGTCTCCCCGATATCCTCGGGGTCCAGAGCGCTCGGTTCATGCCGGAACTCCCGTCATACAAAGAGAAATGCCAGCAGCTCCTGAAACTCCTGGAAGCAGGCGGCTCGCGTGAAGCTTACTTCACCTGCGTCCTCTGCTTTTACCTCAACCCCACAGAAGTTTACTTCTTCGAAGGCCGAGTCCACGGCGAAATTGGCCTTGAATACCGAGGGGACTGGGGGTTTGGCTACGATCCTATTTTTGTTCCCTTGCGCAGTGAGAACGACGGCAAGACTTTGGCTGAGCTTCCAGAGTGGAAGAACAAGCACTCCCATCGCGCAAAAGCTTCTGCTCAGGCCCTGAGTTTTTTTAACAAGAGCCGTTTGCGCGCCGAGTAATATGAAACTTCCCTAAGGGAAATCTGGACAAATCTGGCCCATCCGTACATACTCGTCGGACGTCGGGGTGTAGCGCAGTCTGGTAGCGTATCTGCTTTGGGAGCAGGTGGTCGCTGGTTCGAATCCAGTCACCCCGACCATTTAAAAAGCCTTCTTTTCAGAAGGCTTTTTTATTTCTAAAAACTAACGATCACAACTATTTAAAAACACTTCTCGGACAAACATCAGTTCTCGCGTTTTCATTCACGAAATATCGGGAAATTTCATGAGTATGCTTCCAAATTGCTACCAGTTTGCTACCAAAATTTGGAGTGTCGAAGGCCTTTCTTTACCCGCTTATAAATTGTCTTTTAAATTAAGTTAATTGAATTCAAAAAGGACCGATAAACCTATGTAATATCAAGGATATATTTGAGTAATTATGTCGGAAGCACAGACACGGAAAAACATTATTGATAAGAGGCTTCTTGAAGCTGGTTGGGACGTTAATGATCCTACTCAAGTTATTACCGAGCAGGAAGTCCTTCATCAGTTTGGACGTGCTGATGGTGTGGGTTACATTGATTATGTTCTTCTAGGTCGTGACGGTAT
>JBKHVY010000093.1:0-6912 GCA_046569805.1 Bacteriovoracia bacterium
ATTCACAGCGGTGCGGATGCGATTTACGTGGGGGTCCCCGGTTTCAATGCACGCGGCAGATCCCAGGATCTAAGCCTTGCGGAGCTCAAGGAACTGATCGACCAGTGCCATCTTTATGGCGTGAAGGTGCATCTCGCGTTTAACGTGCTGGTGTTCGAGCCGGAGCTCGCGATGGCGGAAGAAATTCTGCGTGAGATCATCCCGCTGGGACCCGATGCCTTCATCGTCCAGGACCTAGGCCTCGTGCAGCTCATCCGGCGCCTCGCGCCGGGAATGCCGATCCACGGCTCGACTCAGATGACGGTCACAAACGACGAGGCGATTCACCTGCTAGAGGATCTGAACATTAAGCGCTTTGTTTTAGGGCGTGAAAATTCACTCGATGAGATCGCGCTCATTCGCAAGGGGAGTCCTCGCGAACTCGAAGTGTTCGTCCACGGAGCTCTGTGTGTGGCCTACTCAGGCCAGTGCTTCACCTCCGAATCTCTCGGCGGCCGCAGCGCCAACCGTGGGCAGTGCGCGCAGAGCTGTCGCCTGGGCTACGAGATGTACGTCGACGGAGAAAAACGCGACCTCGGTGAGAAGAAGTATCTCGTAAGTCCCCAGGACCTCTGCGGGATCGAGGAAGTGCCGCGGCTCATGGAGCTCGGGATCGATTCCTTCAAAGTCGAGGGCCGCCTCAAGGGCCCGGAGTACGTCGCCATGGCGGGACTCAACTACCAGCGCGCAATTCACGGTGAAGCCTACTCCGTCTCGGACATGGCGACGAGCTACTCCCGCGGCTTCTTCAGTGGCTGGCTCCACGGAGTGGATCACCAGCGCTTGGTCGAGGGCAGCTACTCCGCTCACCGAGGACTTGAGATCGGGATAGTCTCGAAGGTTTTGAAGGACTCCCTCATCCTCGAAGCGAGCGTGGCCCCGGTCGCGGGCCAAGGTCTGTTGCTCGGTCACAACGATCGCACAGTGGGTGCGAAGATCTACAGCTCGAAGTCACTGTCGGAGAAAAAATTCGAACTGCGACTTCTCGCGCCTTTTGACTACCAGACAATTCGCGCGGGCATGCGCGTGTGGATCAACTCGGACGAGCGGGTTTCGCTCGAGACCAAAAAACTCACCCATGATCGTGAGCGCATGCGCCGGGTCCCGATCGAGCTCGAGCTCGTGCTACAAGTGGGCGCGCCCGCACGGCTTGTCGCTCGTGACCTCGAAGGCCGCGAGGTGCAAGTGACGGGGCCCGTGGGTGTCGAGGCGCAGAAACCCATCGACCCTCAGGTTTTCTGGGACGAGCTCGGGGCCCTAGGCACGACGGTGTTTAAGTTACATAAAAAAAGATTGATCGGGACGGGAGTTTATCTCTCGCAGAAAGAGCTGAAGCTTCTGCGCCGGGAAATGGTCGAGCGACTCATGGCCGAGCGTCTGAAAGTGACGAACCACCTCGCGCCGACGGAATACACACCGCTCCCTCATTCGGTCAGGACTTCGCAGACTTCTCCCCGCCTGAACGTGGTGCTCCGCGAGCGCGCGCAGGTCGAGGACTTCGTCGCGGGCCTTGCGCACCTCGAGCGCTCGCACCTTGGCATCGTGTTCTTGGACTTCGAGTTCGGAAAGGACTACGCTCCGAGTATCGAGCTATTGAAGGCCCACGGTGTGCGCGCCGGGATCGCCACCACACGAATCTTGAAGCCGCGTGAGTACTACAATCTCAATATCATTCTGCGCGCTGGGCCGGATGCGATTCTTGTCCGAAACCTCGGGGCTTTGCAGTGGCTGCGCGATAAGGGAGTGCCGCTCTACGGTGATTTCTCTCTGAACGCCGCCAACAGTCAGACGGTTCAGTACCTGATCGGTAAAGGCCTCTCGAGCGTGTGTGCCTCCTACGACCTCAATCAGACGCAGCTCGAGGCCCTGATGACCACGGTGGATCCTGCAACAGTGGAGGTCACCATCCACCAGTACATGCCCGAGTTTCACATGGAGCACTGTGTGTTTGCGGCCTTCATGTCCAAGGGCTCGAGCTTCCGTGATTGCGGTAAGCCCTGCGAGAAGCATAAGGTTGAACTCAAAGACGCCTACGGAAACATGCACTACCTCAAGGCGGACCAGGAGTGCCGCAACACGCTCTTCCGCGCTAGCGCGCAGTCGGCGGCTTTCCTCCAAAAGAAATGGGCGCACCCACCCGGGGCCTGGCGCTTCGAAGCCTTGAACGAGCGCTCAGACGTGCTCCTGACAAAAATTGCGAGTTATCTGGATCTCTTGGCCGGAAAACTTCCGCTCGCCGATGCCATCGCGCGCGTGGGCGTGACGGAGAAGTACGGCGTCACCGAGGGCCAGCTGTCGCAGGAAAAAGTCTGGAAGGATCGCAAGAAGATCGAGTCGGAGCTCTAACCGAGCCGTGGCTTCTCAATCTCTCGCCATTCTCCGGGGGCAAGCTGCGCGAGCGTGAGCTCTCCGATTGCGACCCGCACTAAGCGCAGCGTCGGGTGCCCGATGGCCGCCGTCATGCGACGCACTTGTCGATTTTTCCCTTCGCGCAGTTTCACCTCGATCCAGCAGTCCGGGACACTCATGCGGACGCGGATCGGCGGATCGCGCGGTGGGAACTTCGGATCGGGAATCGCTCGCACTTCACAGGGGAGAGTCTGGTAATCCTGGATGCGCACGCCGCGAGCGAGTTCCGCCAGCGCTTGTTCCGTGGGGATGCGCTCCACTTGGACCCAGTAGGTCTTGAGCTTATCAAAGCGCGGCTCAAGGAGCCGGTGGATGAGGGGCCCGTCGTTCGTCAGGAGCAAGAGGCCCTCGGAGTCTTTATCGAGACGGCCTGCGGGGTAGAGGTCCTTCGGAAGATCAAACTCGGCCAGGGAGCGCGCCCCGTCTTCGGGCGTGAACTGGCTCAACACCCCGTAGGGCTTGTGGAAGAGCACGTAGCGAAGAGGGCCTGACTGCGACGGAGGTTTCACGCTAGCATCATAGCATATGACCGATAAACCCCGCATCCTCTACTCGAGCGATGGCTCGCATAAACTCCAGTGTCCCAAGTGCGGGCAGCACCCGTGCCGTTGTCCGAAGGCTGGAGAACTTAAACCCTCTGACCATACGCTTAAGGTTCGGCGCGAGACCAATGGCCGCGGTGGTAAGGCGGTCACGGTGGTGTTTGAGCTTCCAGATAACGAGGCCTACTTTAAGGAGCTCGCCTCGAAGCTCAAGACTCACTGTGGTTCCGGGGGGGCCTTCAAGGGAGCAAGCCTAGAGATTCAAGGGGATCACCGAGAAAAGGTGAAGCTCTTCCTCGAGAAGCTCGGGTTTAAGGTGAAGCTCGCCGGCGGCTAGTCGACTGTCTTAGTCAGAGAAGGGTTTGTATTTATTTTATCACCCCGCCTGACCGATACGGATTCATGAAGTCACTTCTACTTTGCCTCCTATTTTTTTCGACCCAGGCCTTCGGAGAAGCTCTTGAGTGGAAGCTTCCATCGATCACTGTGACCTACGACGAGAAGGCGAGTGAGTATGAACTTAAAACTCGCGCCGGTGAAGTCCGGCGCTATGGCCGCCATCGCTATGAGGGGTTGTTGGGAGATCTTCGCGCGCTCTACCAAGTCAATGATCCGGAGCTCGAGCAGTCACTCACTCAGCACGCGCTGCTTTCACGCCTAGCGACGCCCACACCCGAAGAGATCCTCGATCAGGGACTGCGCGCACAAAGTCTTGCCCTCGACATCATGGCCATCTCCACGGCTCCCTGTGGCGGAGAGGGACTCGAACTCGCAGGCCCCAGTCAGTATCAACTCGAAGTTAAAGACCCCGCACCCGTGGCGCACGAGATGATCCAGGCCGAGCTTGCCGAACGTGGATTCTTTCCTCTAGGGAGACTCACAGGATTGAAGGTCGACGTCTCCAGCACGAACGATAATCTCTGGCACGGAGGAGCGGAAGGCGCGGGGCTGACGACCTATAATCAAGGCGTCGACGGCGATGACCGAGGAAAAACTTTCGGCATCAATGCTTCGCTGGGCTTCGAGTTCGAAGGCGGAGAAGTGGTGCTACGGCAAACCTCCCAGGGCTACAGTCGCCTGGTCCCGCAGCGCACGAAAGTCGTGCTCGACGGAAAAGAGTACGTCTCCGAGGTTCGTAAGGATCCCAGCGGACGCCACTACCAAGAATTTATTTCTGTTGATGGTCTCGAGCTGGAGATAAAAAAAGAGCTGGGCTTCAAGGATGTCTACGTGCGGGTGATCGGCAAGCGGGAGACGGTCGATGACCAGTCAGGGATCTCACAAAAACTGCAGGAGCGCTGGCACGCCATGCAGCGGGAGCGAGGTACCATCCAGTACCACTACCTCGATCACACGCAAAAACAGACCCGCTACGAAGCCGGCGTCGCCCTGGGCCGCGACTTCGTGTTGTACGAAGCCAACAAGTTCGTGGTGCGCAGTGATACGAGCCTCGGGGTCGGCCTTAACACCGACTCCTCGTTCAGTAACGTGAACACGCAGATTGATCTACGGGTTCAAAGCAAGCGCTCGGCCGACGCGGATCAGCGGTACCCGACCTTCGAGGCGCGGCTCTACGCCGGCGCACGCGCGTACCAAGACCGTGGAGTGGATCGGGCCATGGGGGCAGAAATCACGGGACGAGTCCGTGTGACGGAGAATGGTTTTCTCTACCTCAAGATGGGCGCGTCCTACGATGACGACTATTATAGTCGGACCTACGGGTCCGAGGAGTACAAGCGGCATGGGCGCTTCGATATTCAGCATCACCTCGGCGCAGGTTTTGAGGTAAGATTCTAGGTACCATGAGAAACGTGTCGGTCCGTGAGAGCTTCGATGCATTTAAAAAGTTCTTCAACGAGCTGGCCCAGACGCAGGCACCGCTCGTCGTCTGGCAGCTCTCCGCAGGTGGAGAGCGCATCGTTCACCGCTCGCAGCTCACGGAGCTCGAGCTCGACGAAGGCTTCCTGCACGTCAGCGAGCACGACGATCAGGGCTATGCCTTCGAAGAGAGCGGCATCATCTACTGCTACTCTGAAACGAGCGGTGTGATCTTTAAGTCTAGGCCCATGGCCATCGCTGGAGTCATGGCGCAAATCAAGCTCCCTGACGAGATCATTTACCTCGAGGACGAGGATATCTATCGCATCAAGGGATCCACGGGTGTCGACCTCTCAACGGCGCCCTGGAAGGTCAAGCGCCTAGGCGGGCGCTCGGAGCGCGACGAGGCGATCTTCAGCGAACAGCTCGCGAGCATTACCCTCTCGGAAGAGGACAAACTCTTCGCCGACAAGCGCGAGGCTCCGCGCGCGAGGCCCAAGGTGGATAAGATCGTCACCTGCGAGATCGCCGGAGACCAGGCGACGTCGCAGAACTTCAAGCTCTTCGACCTCTCCCGCGGAGGCCTCGGGATCCACGTGCTGGTCGACGGCGTCTTTCACAAAGGGAGTTACGTCCACATCACGGCGATGGAGGGCCAGGAACTCGATCAGCCGCTGATCGGTGAGGTCATGTCGGTGCGCGACCTCGCTCCGGAGGATGTCGGGTGGAAGGTAGGCTTGAAGTTCATCGATAAGATCCCGGCCAAGACCTAGAAATCGTAGTGGTAGTAGTAGGTGTTGTTGAAGTCGGTGGCCCTAGACCGGATCAGCGCTTGGTGAGAGCCTAGAAGTCTCTGGGCAAGACTCAGGTGCTCTCGCGAACTCACGGGATTGAGCGAACCATTCAGACAAGTATTGTGAAGCTTGTGCGTTTCGCGCAGGAGATCGAGCGATTGATTTTTCATCTCGGCGACACGCGGATCGAAATTATCCATGTGGGCCATGATGCCGGTGAGATGCTGCGGCAGACCCCGGAAGAGGCCCTCGATGTGCGCACAGGCCTCGAGATCGAGTCGTGTCCGAAGAGCATCTTGAGCTCGCGTGGCCAGCACGCGCAGATCTTCGGCGCGCTTGAGCATCTCCGCTTTGTTGGTGGCCCCACGCGCGCTATTCTGCGCCAGCGCACTCATGCTCAATAGGACGAAGAATAGAAACGACCACCAGCGCACTGAAAACCTCCAGATCGGCCGTCGACTTTCTGGACACTCCTTGGGTGCCTAAGCACTCAAAATGCGTTCCACGAAGACTACCGATTAAGGTTTAGTATCCAAATCCCGTGCCAGAACTGAGGTGATCTTGCAGAAGCCCCATTTGCTCTTTGAGATCTAGGACCTGCTGCTCCCAGTAGTTACGTGTAGGGAAAGTGTGGAACATGTGCTGGAACACTGGATCGGCCCAGCGCTTGGCGATCCAGCCGTTGAAGTGGACGAGCCGTAACGTGCGAAGGGCTTCGACCAAAAGAGGAGAGACGCCGATGGGGTCACGGCTCATCTCTTGGTAGCCGTTGAGGAACTCCTGGCGCATGGAGAGGGACCATTCGTCGCGGCCCGAGAACAAGAGCCACAAGTCTTGCTGGCGCGGTCCCATCACGCAGTCATCGAGGTCGGTGATCCAGGGGCCATCTTTCGTCCACAAGATGTTACCCCGGTGGAAGTCTCCGTGAATGCGCTGAACTGGTAAAGAGTCCAAGAGGGGAGCGACCAGGCCCTCGAGGTGAGTGACCAGTGTCGCGTAGTTGGTCTTCATGTCAGAGTCGACGAAGTCGAGCTCCAGGACTGAGCTCACGTTTCCACTTAACCAGGTCTGTGCGGAGAGCTTGGGTCTTGCGGAGAAAGCGGCGAGGTTTCCGATGTTGTGAAGACGACCAATCAGGCGGCCGATCTGCTGGGCCTCCTCCACGGTAAGCTCATCTTTCAAGCGACCGCGGACCTTGGGAAAAACCGTGTAGAGGAGTCCGGTCTCTGCGTGTTGGAAAAGCGTTTTTCCGTCGCGCTCGAGCGGATAGACCACCGGGAGTTCGTACTGGGCCATCTCGTTCAAGAAAC
>JBKHVY010000093.1:6922-9786 GCA_046569805.1 Bacteriovoracia bacterium
ACGATGCTCCTCGAGCAGCGTCTCTTCACTCCAGCGGCCCGGGCGATAGAACTTCACGACGACGGCGTCCGAGGCGAAGGGTCCTTCGGGCACAGCAATCGGAGCGACTTCGACGTCGTAGACACGGTTCTCGAGACTGTTGAGGGCGAGGACGCGGCCCAAGGGTCTGAAGCCATGCGCGCGCAGTACCTGATCGATCACGTCCGGAGTGAGGGAGTAGAAGAACTGGGTCGGGCCTCCCCAAGGAGTCTGAGCACTGTTCATGATGTTTCCTTAGGCCTTGCCTTCATTTCTTGGCGGCCCCTACGGCGCCTTGCGACCTAAATACTTAAAGTTGCGGGAGAGTGCTTGTTCGCTAAGTCCCTAGAGACTTATAATGTAGATGAATAATCATGAGGTTGCCATTATGAAGTCCATCATTCTTTCCTGTCTGCTCGTTTTCACATGTCTGTCGGTGCACGCCCAGGATGCGGATGAGAAGGCGATGACGAGGGATCAGGCGTTCTCATCGATCACCTCTACTGCGGGAAGCCTCATCACTGGCCTAAAGGCCGGAGAAGTCGGGCCCGAAGAACTCAAGGAAATTCTCTTCGACTTTTCTGAAGGATTCTATCTCCAGGGTTTTATTACTCTTGAACAGAGAAATGCTAAGCGCGCCGAAGCCGAACTGTGTGTGACAAGTGAAATGAATCGGCGCAATCCACCCCCACTCGATCCTCTCAATCTTCCACCGATTCCGGAGTGCCGGCCAAAAGACGAAAACGGAAATGAGTACCTCCCTGACGCCAACTACGGCATCAATTCGTTTTTGTGTCAGATGCGCTACAAGCAGTGGTTGACCACGAAGCGCGATCAAGACTGCGGTCAAGCGGTGAACTTTAACACGCTGAAAGCGACGCCCCCGGCCTGCATCAAGGCGGGGCAGGTCGCTTCCGGTGGGGAATGTTGTCCAGGATTGATCCATGCTCCTTCGGCTTCGATCGAATCTAAGATCAGTGGGAAAAAAGTAAACGAAGCATGCAATGATCACGCTGACTGCGCTTCCAAGCAATGCTTTAAAGAAGAAGGAGCTGCGATCGGCCTTTGTACCAATACTTTTACCTGCTTCGCTTCATCTCCTTTGGGTGGCGAATGTTCAGCGGAAAGTCCGTTCTGCCAATCCGGAGTTTGCCGGGTTCAGGACCTCGGACTTGCAGGAGTTACGTGTAAGGCGGATGCGCAGCTTTGTAATTCAAACACTGAGTGCTGCTCCGGAAAGTGTAACGGTGGTAAGTGCGTCGAGCGCATGGTGTGCGAGAACTGCGTTCCCGAGGGCCAAAAACCCAACGCGAAGCAAGTCTGCTGTAAGGGCATGATCGAAGACGTCGACGGCATCTGCACGCTCGAGATGCCACCCTTCATTCTGCCCTCTAACAAAAGTACGAGCGTGAAAAAATCTCTCTGGCAGCATGTGGCCCTGGCCATCCTCCCGTGGAGCTACGCCGTCGCCGCGGAGATCACTCCGGTGGAAACGAGCAAGACCGACACCAATCAAGCGAAGCTCGAGGAGGCGAAGTCGAAGTCCGCCAACACTTCTCAGGGCACGTGGGTTAACGATGATGCCCTGACGCTGGCGCAGATCGAGATGATTGAAGGCGAAATCAAGGTCATCCTGAAGATTAAAGACAAGGCCCAGCGGGCCGCGAAACTCAAGGCCGTGTACGCGAAGCGCAAGGATATCGCTGCTCAGAACGCCTCAGCGAAGAAGGCCGGAAAGAACATCGGCGAGACCTTTACCCAGGAAGACTACGTCAAGCGCTACAACATCCCGGCGATCACGCCGAAGCAGCGCTCGAACGTCGAGGCCTGCGAGTTCAGTACCGCCCGTGACAACTGGCTCGACTCCTCGAACCTCATGCGCAACGCCGACCTCTTCATGCGCGGCTTCGAGGTCAGCATGTCGGGCCAAGGGACGCAAGATCTGTGGCACCTCTTGAACAAGTCGGGGACACCGAACAAAGAAAACATCTACACACGTAGCAAGAAGATCATGGACGAGTTCCGCTTCAACCGGAACGCACAGCACGAGCAGATGGCTTACCTCGACATGGTCATGGCCTGTCAGTGCATCTACTCGTTCGGCCCTGAGAAGTTCAGTGCTGACAAGCAGGCCTTCTTCTACAGCAAGTGCACCGGTGGCACCCAGAATAAGATCTGCCGCGAAGGTCAAATGCAGGAGACGTTGAAGCTTAAAGACTCGCCGGAGCCCGAGTATCAGGCGGGCCTCGAGTTCCCGAACTACGTCGAAATGTACCTGCGCAAGCTCGAGAAGATGGCCGACCAGGTCCGCAAGGACGAGGGCGACGTGGACAACATCGACTCCGGCGCGGCGGGCATTAACCACGAAGAGATCCTTGTGCGCTGGCTGCGCATGCGCTCGTGTAACCAGGTCGACGTCTTCATCGACACCGAGAAGATCGAAGGCCAGGTCCAGGAGCTTGCGGAAGACCTGAACCGCGCCAAGAAAGTGGACCCGAAGCTCAAGGCTTACTGGGACAAGCGCCTGGCGCAGATGGCAGGTGGCGGAGTCCAGGGCCCGATCGTGAATCTCTTCCGTCAGGACCAAACCAAAGACATTCGTTTCCGCGGTTACGTGCACACCGAAAGTAAGGTCCACCAGTGGAAGATGAAAAAGCTTAAGTTCCTTTTCGCTATCATCATGGCGGTCCTGAGCCTTGGCGCTGCGATGGTGGGACTGGTGAGCATGACCTACGCTCTTCTTTCCGCTGCGAAAGACCTGATCGTGGGACTGATTATGGCGTCGGGAGACCCGACCGGTGGCTACAGCGTGGTCCAGTCTTTCGCGAAAGATTTCCCGAACGTCA
>JBKHVY010000094.1:0-9782 GCA_046569805.1 Bacteriovoracia bacterium
AGCTAGTTAAAACCCTCTGATCCATTGCTGGAGAAACTCGGTCTCACAGGTCTCCGAGGCCTCAGACCTCAGGGCGCGGACGTCCCGTACCTCGCTGGCAAGCCGGACGCTGTTTTGGCGCGTAGGCCACTCGATGCGCGAGGAGTGGGAGTCAAGAGTGGCGAGCTGTGTGCGGATCATCTTCGCCACCAGCTTCACCGCTGCGGTGGTGATTCCGGGGGCCTGGGATTCACAGCGCGTACTCGGGACATGCACGAACCCGTACACCATCTCGGGGAGCATGAGGCCCGTGCGATAGGCGGTGTGGTTACACACGAAGTTGTCTGGAGAGGTCGAGACTTGGACGAGTTTTTTTTCACTCTCTTCGAGCGCACACCACATCGCCGCGTAGTTGAGCCGCAGACCGAGCTCTCGAGGTCCCGTGGGATCGATGGTCCGCCGACGGCGGCTCACGCCATCGTTGTCGGGGCCTCGGTCGTGGTCACGGTTATGGGCCCGGGTCTCCCATTTCACGCGGCAGGGGCCTTCGCCCAGTGAGATTAAGAGATCGGGTGGGGCAGGCAGCGTCTTGAGGCACTCCTCCAGCGCTGGCATAGAGCGGGCGTAGCTCGTGGGCAAGAGGCAGGTCACAATGTTTACCTCCGGGAGCTCGGCCCTGAGGGCCTGGGCGATTCGCCAGGAGTTGTTGTCGCTTGATCCACCGAAAGGGTCGAACCCTGAGATGAGTACCGTTTCGCTCGCCCACAGGGGGGCCGCGGTCATCAAGGCAAGCAGGATGAGGGTAAGTTTTTCCCGTGTCATGTGATCCGGAGTTCCTATGTCAAAATAAGATTACGACTATTTTTTTCGGCTGAGGCAAACTCAACTCCCTCGAATGTATTTCGCGGGCCTTGCAGATCCCTCCAGCATAAAAAAGGGCGCCTCGAAGGCGCCCTTTTGTTTTGTCTTCTACTATTCGCGGGACATTTCGACCAGCTGGTTCACCACGTTCACGAGAGGCTGTGGGCGTGGGTACTTAAACTCGCACGGCACTTCCATCGGCTTGCCCACCGAACGGGATTCGGGGATCACGGCACACTGCTCGTTGAAACCGTACTCGCGAGTCATGTTGTAGATGAAGCCGTGGGCCCCGCGGGAAGCGGCCGTCCAGCTCGCCGGAACCTGTCCACGGCCATCCCAGGGCTCGAGGTTAAGGTTCTTCACGTAGATCTGGTTGTTCTTCGGTGTGACCCAGAAGAAGTCCGGCTGGTTGGTTCGAGGGGGAGTGTCGTTGTTACCGCCTCCGACGTTATCGTTGTTGGTATGCGCCGTTGCCATGCGCGTGGCACGCCACTGGCCACCCACGATGTTGCCCTGGGCATCGAGCTCAAGGTCGTAGGCCATCTTGCGGTCGTCGATCTTATCGTCTTCCGGGCCATCGCTCTGGCGATCGGTGGGGCGAACCCACTTGAGGAACTTCATCTTCATCTCCACGCCCACGAGCTTCACGGCGTGCGGACTGCGCGAGCTCTTGTACGGATCGCGGTAGTCAGCGAGATCGATCACGGCCTTCGAGAGGTCATCCGTTTTGCGGCCGTTCTTCGGGTTAAACCACTCGAACTCGTAGCCCGAGATCGGGTGGTTGTTCACCACCGCGTCGGCGTCGATTTCCGTGATGAACGAGCGGCCCTGGATCCCCGTGATGTTCACGATCGACGCGTGCCAGACCGCTGGGTGCACGTCCGCACAGCGCGGCTGGATACCGTCGCGTGGGTTCTTCGGGAGGCGATCGAGGTAGCGACCGTATTCGTCTTGCGGGGGATTCTTGTCATCACAGCGCCAGCCTTCGATCAAGACGTTGTCTTGTAGGACGGAGTTGGCGTACATGAGAGAGACCAGGGCCTTGATGTCATCTGGGTAAAAGGGCATGCGCTTGCCGTTCGGGAGTCTCACGGTTACGGTTTTTTCAGGACGTGGATAGACTCCCGCCGCAACCGCCCAGCCGTGACAGATCCCTTCCCACAGCGCCATCAGGCGATTGGCCTTAGGTATCCGGTAGCCG
This sequence comes from Bacteriovoracia bacterium, assembly GCA_046569805.1. GTDB lineage: Bacteria > Bdellovibrionota > Bacteriovoracia > Bacteriovoracales > Bacteriovoracaceae > UBA6144. Next base: position 2,042 of record JBKHVY010000094.1, read on the forward strand.
GCCGGAAGATCGATGGAGCTCAGGAAGCCCCACTTCTTGCTGTTGCCCCAGTCTTCGGCGAACTTCCAGACGCGGTTGGTGAGATCGAAGCTCGTATCACCGAGGAGGAGGTCGTACTTCTCCGACGGGGCGAGCTTCGCGAGGTCTTCTTCGCTCATGTCGTAGACCTTCGGGAGCGTCTCGACGTTGCGTTTCTTGAAGCGGTTAACGTTGTTCTCCCAGCCCACCATCTCCCAGAACTGCACGTAGTTCTTGTCCTGGTAGGTGTTGGCGATCTGGCCTTGGTTGAGCGCCCAGTAGTAACCGCCCCAGGGCTGCACCTTGGTGTCGCGGTTCAGAAGGCCCGCGCGGTTCATCTCGTAGATGTTCATCATTGGCCTTGGCTCTTCGGCCAGGCGACTCACGCGCGCCTGGATGTCCTCCCGCGCGAAGGGGCGGTGCGGGTAGATCTCTAAGAGCGGGTTCGCGAACGCGACGCTGGAGGCGAGGCACGACAATGCGACGAACTTTTTTACATGGGATTTCATGCGTAGGGTCTCCTGATGTTTGGTGCCCTTTTATACCAAAACCCGAGGCCCGGAGGAGATCTCTTGAAATCTTTACAGGGGCTATATCGACATCGAGAAGTCGAGCCCCAGGATGGTGTTGTACAGGGCGGGCTTCGTGATCGTCTGGGTATAGAGGCCCACGTGGGTAAAAGGGGCGGTCTTAAAGAAGTAGTTGATCGCCAGGCGCGCCCGGTCCGGGAGGTTATTATTGAACTCCAGGGTGTCGGTCTGGTTACCGCGCTGGTCCCAGTCAAACGATAGAAGGCTTGCGATCTGCCACTGCTCGGCGAGCTGGAAGTTAAGGAAGGGGCCCGTGGTCAGAAGTGTCGTCTGCTGAGGGGTCGAAAAGCCACCCGGAAGGGCGGTGGCAGGGTCGAGCGCTCGTACTCGTAGCGAATGAGCTGGGTCAGCCAGCCGGTGGTGACGCGCGAGGGAGGGAGCTTAAATACCACGGTCTGAGAGAGCACCAGGCCATAGTCCAGGCCATTGGCCCTGGACCCGACGGTGGTCGGGAGTTCCACCGCGAAGTTGTTGAACATCTTCGCGAAGCCCAGGTCGAGGCCCGGGGTGGCCAGATACACACGGGAGTTAAAGAGTTCACGACCATTGTCGTTGATGAAGCCTTGCTTCGTCTTCACGGGCGAGGTGTGGTGATGGATCCCGGCCAGTGTGAAGCCCACGGCCCACTTCTCATGGAACTGCCAGCGCAGGTTCATGGAGTGGAAGGTCTGGTGCGGACTGTTGCCCTCGAGGAAGACGTTGTAGGTCTGGTCGAACTCGAGACCCGGGGAAGGTCCCATGAGCGCGACGTAATAGGAGAGCGACACTTCTCGGCCCAGCTTCTTCCAGAAACTCTTGTCTTCGAAGCGCGTTTGGCTGGGAGAGTTAGCATGGGCCACGCCGATCGCCAGCGCGGCCCAGAGGAGCAAATATTTCATCGACTCGCCTGAGCTTGTACGCTGAACTGGTTGAGGAGCTTCGAGCGATCCGACAGTGACTCTTTGAGGTTATCGATGACGACTTTCCGCTGGAGCGTTTCGATGTCTTTCGCCAAGTGCGAACCGATCTCTTCCTTCACTCCAACCCATTCGAGCGTGAGGTTATGGAATAAAGTTTCCTGTAAGAGCTCGGTCTTTGCAAGTTCCGATTGACCGAGGCCATCGAGCTGGCCCGAGAGGTCGCGCTCGATGAGGAGCTCGAGCTCTTGGCGCTTAGCCGAGTAAAGTGATTGCAGAACCCAAACCGTGTTACGAACACTCCAGATGTACATGTTCAGGCCGTTGTTGCTCGCCTCTTCAGCCTTCGCATTCTGGAGAAAAAGGATCTCCCACTGGCGCTTCATGTACGAGCGGAATTCTGCAGAGGAGAGGGAGTCTTTCTGACGGAAAAGGTCGGAGTTCGCCTTGAGGTTCGCCATGATCGAGCCCTGCTCTTTGCGCTCACTCTTGTAGCGACCTGCAGCGGCAGCAATCTTCTCGTAGCCATGGGGCTTCTTGAAGTCCGGGTAGCGCCAGCTGAGAACTTGAGTCATCTCCTCCATGAACACGAAGGCGCGGCCAACGTAGTAGTCGTTGCGCTTCTGCTCACGTGCTTCATCGAGCATGACGTAGGGTTGGTCGAGGATGAAGCGCGCCAGGCGGTCCCACAGGTAGAGCTCCAGCTGCTGCGTGCGGTTCACTTCGTTCGTCAGGAACTGCTTCATCTTGGGCGAGAGGTTCTGCTCCCGCTGACGCAGCTTAAAGATGCGGTTATTGTAGCGCTCCATCTCTTCCCAGGCGCTCTCGACCACCATCGGAAAGTTGTACTGCGTCTCGAGCTGCTCGAGGCGACCCATGCGCGGAGCGTACTCGAGTGCTTCTTCGTAGGCGATCTGCATCTGCTTAAAGTTCCCCATGCGCTCAGACCAGTTGATCTGATCGATGGCGGGGATTTCGTTCGTCATGAGGAGGTTCAAGTAGGTCGGCGTGACGCTCGAGACCTTCCCGTCGATCTTCACCTGGTAGTCGGACTTCGACGGTTTCGTCACGTACGAAACGTCGATGAAATTCGGATTCAGGTTCGGGGCACTCACTTGAGGAAGCTCGGGATTAGCAGCTGGAGCGCTCTCCACAGAGGCCGCCGGAGCTTCAGGGACCGTCACGGGTGTGCTCGTCGCGACACCGGGAACGTTCGAGAAGAGCCCCTTGACTTGGTCCATGCCACTCTTGAGGTCGAGGTAGGTCGAGCGCACAGTGCCCACTGCCTGCATGGCATGCGGGTTCATGGGCATGGTGATGAAGTAGTAGGTGAACGGACCGTACACGGCGAGGGCCACGGAGTAGCCAAGGTTACCCTTAACCGTCATGAAGAACCACAGAATCTTGGCGATGGTGTAGCGGTAGAAGAGACCTTGGAAGTTATCCCAGGGCCGCGCCTTAAACCTGCGTGCAAAGGAGGCCCACTTGAAGCGGAACATGTCCAGGTGCTGCGATAAGAGTCCCTTGCCGAGGGCACGACGCTTAACCTGCAGGGCCTTCTTTAGACCCTCGATCAGAGAGTCGTAGACCAGTTGGCGCTCTTCCCAGTTCAAGACCGGATCGGCTTCAATGATGAGGATCTTGTGGAACACGTGGCGGATCAAGGGGTCTTTTCGGCGCTCGGTGCCCAGGGTCTTGTAGCGCGTGCGCAGGAAGCGCTCGACAGCGTGGACCATGGTCGAACGCAGTTGAGTTGCTTTGCCGGCCTTGCCGTATTCTGTAGAGTGAAAATTATATAAGCTATCAAGCAGCGGGCAGCTCAGATCCATTTCGAGAGAGGATCCAGGTCCCATCGCATCGGGCGCCACGTAGTTGGTGCTGACGAGCGTTCCATTCGTATCGTAGAGGTCCCATTTCTCAGAAACGAGGCCATTTTCCGCTAAAGCCGTGTTGAGGATGAAGCCACCCTCAGGACTGAAGCTTAAGTAGGCGTGGCCCTGGACCCACTCACAGGCCGGGTCGAGGTACCGGAAGTCTTGGCGCTCAATCTTGCGCACGACTTCCTTCACGCCGAGCTTCAGGGCGCCTCCGTCGGTGAGGATTTCCTCCAGCACCGCAAAGAGGTCTTGGTGCGACTGGCCCAAGAGGAACTTCAGTCCCTCGGAGACCTGCGGTGCTTGTGAACTCTCGACAGTTGTATCCATGGCGGTCAACCTTATTGCTGTTGCTGTGTTTGGTTGTAGCTATTGCCTAAGCTCACGACGCCGAGGATAGGGCGCAGGCGAAGCGTCTCTTTCGCCGGGATCTTGTACCCGAACGAAACACCGTAGAACTGGTGGTTTCCGATGGCGATCAGCGCCTCGTAGTCCACCTTCGCAGCGCCGATGGCGCGCTCGATTTTCGGAGTCAGGGCCTTGACTTGAGCGTTGTTCGCTGACGGCAGGGCCGAGCGAATCTCATCCCAGGCCACGTCCAGTCCAAGCTCCTTCGCGAAGCGAATGTTCTTTGCGTTTTCAAGCGCCGGGAGGATCTCCTGGAGCGCTTTCACGCGAACCTGCGACGAGTTCGGCATCATGTAGCCGAAGAGTGAGCCGTACTTGTCAAGCATCGCATCGTACTTCTCCCGTGAGCTGTTGATCGCGGTTCGGACTTCAGTGATCACGTCCGAGAAGAAGTGCGGGACCATGCGGTCGGCGAGGCCGTAGAGCGGCTGGCGCTCGACGGCGATGTCGAGCGAGAGGCCCTCGAGCGACGCGTTCGAGATCCCGAGGAAGTTCCCGTAGAAGTTCAGGAAGTTCGCCTGAGCGATCGCTCCGTTTGAAAGCGCCTGAGCTTCCATGCGCGTCGTCTCTTCGATCTGGTGATAGTGAATCACCTCGTGGCCTGCGGTGTAGATCTGGGTCATCGGGTCGAGTTCTTTGCGAACCCAGATAAAGATATCGGAGTCAGAGAAGAGACCGTGGGACTTGCGCTTCTTCGCGAAGCACTCACCGGCGTGGTCCTGGGCCGAGAGGTGGTTCTCACGGATCAGTTTGCCAGAAAGGATCGAAATCTTGTTCGGCGTGAGCTTGTCGGAGAAGATCTCCTCGAGCGAAACCCCTTGCTTCTTCGCGAACATCGTTAGGTTGTAGTGCGCGTAGGGCATGATCGGCATGAGTTCGATCAAGTCCTTCACGTTCGCCGTGGAGCTGTTCATCAGTTCCTGGTAGCGGGCGAGGACCGGGAACTTCTTGAAGTGCGCCGTGCGCTTCTTCGCAAGGAAGTTCTCTTTCTCGGTGCTACTACGGATGCTCTTCGCTTCCGCCAGAACAGAGAGCCACTGGGCGCGAGCGGCCTTGAGCTCATCAGAAACGAAGCTCGACTCGGTGAGGAGTTCGCCCGTCGCGAACTCGCGCTGAGACGCTGTCAGGAGGCGACCGTCTTTGTTTTCACCCAGGCCAAAGGTCTCGAAGGCGAGGTCGGCGTGGACCATGTCAGTTCTAAAGATCCGGGCGAATTCGATCGCCTTCTCGGAGTTCTGAAGGCGCTCGCGCACCATCTGCATGAAGTTCTCGATCATCTTCAAGAGGTTCGTTGCCGTCTTGCCGGTGAGGACTTCGTGGGGGAAGCGAGCGTTGATGCTTGACGAGAGGAGTGCCATCACGAGGCGCGCGTCGGAGAGAGTCTTCTTCGGGCCTTTGACTTTCGCCATCATCTCGCGGAGGTTCTTCAGACCCAGTTTGTCGGCATTGCGGTGCTCTTCGGTGTAGCACTGAGAAAGGATGTCGTCGTTCAGGATGTTAAGCTGGTCAAGAGCGTCGCGGAAGCCTTTTGGAAGCTTACCGGCAACTTCTAAGCGCTGGAGGACCGAGACGAGCTTAATGTGGTTACTGTGGACGAGCTGGAAGTAGGCGGCGATTTCTTTCTTCGCCTGCTTGGCCTCGAGAGCGTCGATCAGCTTGTAGATCGGCTCGATGGCGCGTGGGTTGAGGAAGCTCAAGATCTCGCGGCACTGGAGCTTAAGCGAGAGAGTAATCCCCAGGAGCTCGTAGCTATCAGCTTTGTTGGTGAGGAGCTGCTTGCGGATCTCCAGGGCCAAGCGTGAGACCTGGATCAACTGGGCGGCAACGAACATCGGCAAATGCGTCATGAGGGGAGCCGGGTACTTCGGCTTCACGAGCTCCGCGGCGCTCACTGATTCTGTGGTGTTGAGGTCGTCGACGACGACGAAGGGCGCGTAGCCGCCGCCTTTCGACGTATTCACGATCGAGCTCATCGGACCGCGCTCTTGAGGGGCGTAGCGCACGAGAGCGTTGTGGGTCATCTTCGGAAGGGTTTTCTGACCGCCGCCGAAGAAAACCCAGAGACGGATGTCGGCAGCAAGGTTCGCGAAGCGAGTGCCTTCCTTACCGCTGGTGGTCACCGGGATGCGAGCAATCTTCACCAGGCGCTGGTAGGCGAAGTGGCCAGGATCCTTGCGCGCCATTTCGATGACTTCTTGGCGGCGATCTTCAGAGAGAGTCTTAAGGATGTAAACACCCGTTCCACCGGAGAGGTTCGGCGCTTTGATCACCCACTCCTGAGGGTTCTGCGCGATGACTTCAACCGAGTCAGCACATGACGGGAGCGTTTCCGGAGGTGTGATACGAGCGCCGACCGGGTCAAGGCCCAGCTCACGCAGGCGCTTCTCGAAGAACTTCGGTGCGTAGGTTGTAAGTGCTGCGAGGATGATCTTGTTATCGAGGATGCGGTTCAGGCCACCCATGTAGATGCGGCGGTTGATAATGGCCTCGAGGAGGTTCGGGATGGCGTAGTCCGACTGTAATGGAATTGGGTTCCCGTCAACGTCGAGGACCAAGGGGGCCTTGCCGTCGGCGCCGAGCTTGAGGTTATCGCGCAAGTAGATAGGCTCGCCCGAGTCCGCATCACGCAAGATGAGGTCTTTTGAAGGATCGAACAGGGCCGAGTCCGCGTTGATGCGAGAGTAGATCGCCGTGACGATAGGGTTCGAGCCGTTGATCGTACGCAGACGAATGAAGCCCTGATCGTCGCAGAACAACTGGACCGGATCAGCGTAGACCATGCCTGAGTAGGCCGCGAGGTTATGGATTTCTGGAGCTGCGCCGTTGAGGCCGCCGGGAGGCAAAATCACCTGAACGCCGTCTTTAATACCAGTCCAGTCTTCGCCCAGAGTCTTGTAGGTTTCAGCGAGAACCTTGAAGTGATCGTTCGGCATGAGTTTGCCGAGAGAGTCGAGGGTGCTCGGAGACTGCTCGTAGAGACCCTCAAGGACGTTCATGTTGTTCGAGGCACCGGACGGTGAGCCAGCGTTCAGCTCGAGGATGCGGAACGGAAGCGGGAGCTCGTCCACGCGGCCAGCGCGCAGGAGCTTATCGAAGTTCTCCGACTCCTGGAGGTAGTCTTCAACCAGAACCAGGTCAAGACCGACGTTATCGAAGAAGGGGTACTTCTTCATGTTCGGGTGGTGGAGCTGCGTGAAGTAGTTCGGCGACGACTCGACGGCTTCGATGAAGATCGAGCGCACGTCTTTCGGGAGAGACTTCACGAACGGAGAGTCCTTGACGGACTTCGAGCCGTAGATGTCCTGGATCACAGCGCGCAGGGCGACCACCAAGGTCTGGGCCGAGCGCTCGATCTGGTTGAACATGCTCTTCTGCAGTGGCACCACCGTCGTCGTACACGGAACGGTGAAGATCTTGTAAGAGCCGTCTTTCGTCGACTTCTGGAACGTGAGGTCGCGCTTACGGATGAACTTCGTGAGCTTCTGTGACTCCGAGTGGTGCTCGCTCACGTCGCGGCCTAGGAGGTTCTTCACCAGAGGCTTCGTGTGCTCGTAAGCAGAGCGGCGGCGGCGCGAACTGAAGATGTAGTTTGCGACATCTACCTTTACCTGGCCGATGAAACCCAAGTTCGGATCGTAGCTCAAACTGCGACGCTGATTTTTTGCTTTAGACACATGAACCTCTCTGTATGGTGACGATGGACCTATTAAACTCTTTAAAATGACCAAGTGCACAAAATGACCAACAATCGGGTACAAATTTCATGCTCAAGGACTTCACAGCTCTTGTAGTTGGATAGGTCTATGCAAATCACTTGCCTCTTTTTTGTGGCCGGAGACTAATGAGGTTTTAATGGGTTAGTCAAAGATTTTCTTACAGAAACTTACACAGATGTCGAAGTTTTAGACACCTGTAAAAATGACAACTGCGACGCATTAAGTAGCTCTTTTATGTT